>CAIQBY010000329.1 GCA_903870175.1 uncultured Bacteroidota bacterium | reverse complement strand
CGCCTCCTCTTTATATAACCAATAAAATTTGTCATTCCGAAACACAGTGAGGAATCTCCCTTTCCCTCCTCCTCTTTATATAACCAATAAAATTTGTCATTCCGAAACACGGCAAATATCCTGTGGATATTTGAGCGAGCAAGTGGGCAAGCAAGGAATCTCCTTTAGAGTAATGAAGCAATCTATGCTGCATTTATTTTCTTTTTTATTCTCTGTGGCTCTCTTGTAATTATTTTTATAAAGTCAGTACTTCACACATAGTCACCCCTCTCCTTTTTTTCAAGGAGAGGGGAGGGGGTGTGGTTGTTAAATTTATTTTTAAAAATAAATCTATTCCTGTAACTCAATACAGACAATCATTTCGGAGTATTAAAATATTTCATTTAAAAATAAATCAAATGATTTTTGCAATTAATGTTCTGTATAAGTAGAAGGGAACAAGAATAAAAATTAAAAAATTAAAAACAATTTAAAAAGAGAAATCATGGTAAAATTAAAAGAAGGTTCGGTTATCGAATCGAAAACAGAAAAAGGATTAATAGTAGCAAAAAAATTAACTCCGGCACAACAGGCAAAAATTGCAGCCGACACAAAAGCAAAAGCCATTATTCTGGCAGCACTGCCACCGCTGCCTTATCAAAAAATTATTCTGTCAATGAAGTTAGGTTCAAAAACACCTTCAGAGTTGTCGAATTATGTATCTGATAAATTTCCACGGATCGTTTCTGTAGTTGAAGTATCAGCCTGCAATCCATCAGTTGACGTTTGTTCCGGTATCAACGATTTATTATTTCCATTGGCAATAATAAGCGCAAAAAACAGAACAGAAGACCAAACCACAGCCTTGGGATTATATACTACACAATTGCACGAAAAATTTACTGATATGATAAAATCCTGTGCAAATCTCTGCAATGGAAATTTATTATTATTCGCTTTGCTTAACATAGCAACAAAAAAAGCATCGGAAAAACATAACAAACAACTTGATGCTACTAAGTTTTTTTTGAATGCCAAGAAGGGTCCCGGCAATATAGGTGTGCGGACAATGAAGATGGAGTTCGCTGATGATTATACATTGTATTATGGAATCGGTGCGTATGATGTAGCCACCTGGAAAAGACAAAAAGGAGGATGTTTTTCCATCATCAAAGGACTTACACCCGGGCAAAAAATAAATGTAATAGTAGTAGCAAATGGTAAAATGGGCGAAGGACATTGGCAGGAACCTCAAACAATAACAGTTCCCTACAAATAAGAATTATAAATCTTTAAAATAAAAGTCCTGCTTATAGTACATAAGCAGGGCTTTTGTTTTAATTAAAAAAGATTCAATTATCCCAAATTCCAAAGTTAAACTTCATCTCAAGCAAATTCGAAAAATCTACCCCCATCTGCTCCATATCCTCATCCTCTTCCTCGTAGTACCAATTTACAGTTATAGAATTTCCAATAGTTTCCGACTTCTTCAATAACTTTATCAATTCAAATAATTGCTTGCCTGCTGAGGTTGCCATATATTCAAAAGATACATTTAAAGTAATTTGATCAGGATTAGATTTCAAAAATTTTTCAAGCCATACAAAAAGAGGAACAAAAAACTCATGTGCATTTTCATCGCGCGAACGTCCCATCATTACCAGTTCCCGTTTTTCACCATCAAACTCTATATACGGAGAGGTAACAGTTTTTTCAATCACCAGCTTTTTTAATTCGGGTTCCATGATATTAATTCTTAAAAGTTTAATTAATTAAATATCTACATTACAAAGGTATAATTTATTTATCACACAAAATATAATTAATGACAAAAAGCTCCTCCTTGTTAATTTCCATCCAGCTAAGCCTGTTTTAGCTTGCATCTTGCTAAAACTAATAGAATATAATAATAAGTCCCGCCACCCTGAGTGTGTGGGCAGGCGCGAAGTGTATTCACTCAGCCTGTCCCGAATTAACTTTGGGATGCCGATTATTAAGTGATTTCCTCTCCACTTCACAAAGTACTGTTACTACTGCCATTTTCCAGCTAAATAAATCTTTTATTGAAAGTGTCTTGTAATTAAAGGTACTTTTATAGAATAATAAAATAAAAGATGAAAGCAAAAACAATTAAAATTGGAAAAATTAAGGTTAACTTTTATGATTGTTTTGCCGTTTACTTTTTAAAAACTCAACAGGTAGAAACAATGTTGGCACTGGAAGCCACACCCGAAGGGATGGTTGACATGGCTTTTCGCTCCGCTTTCGATTACCGGAGATATCAGGATAAACACTGGAAAATTTATATTGATGTTGCTTTTTCTGCTATAGGATATTTCGATACCTATATAAGGAGTTCATTTGTTATAAAATGTGATTTAAAAAATTTGTTTATTGTTGATACAATAAAACCATTGGTAAAAGCAGCATTTGAGCAATCGGCACTGCTGATAATGGAAAATAGCAAAAAAAATAAATTTCCGTTCGAGGATAATATGATTCCTTTTAATACCGATTCTCTTATCAGTAATACTACCAACGAAATGATTACTACTTTTAATACCATGCGGCTGGAAGAAGAAACATTTGTAGGAGAAAAGAATGTAAAAAGCGGCTTAACAGTTCCGGCTGATGAAATAGCACAGTTTATATTACCTGCAACAGTAGTAGTAATGGACAAAATACTATTTGACAACGAATATTTTGACTGGAAATACAATCAGGAAGTATTTACTAAAGTGATGGAAATACATTCGTACATGACTATGCGAGGCGAATGTCTGGAAATAGAAGACGGACCGGTATTGCTCAACTGGCATTCGGCTACTTATCTGGTAATATGTTTTGATTGTGTTCTTCAATTGTTATTAGGTGATCATTCCGAAAAATTAGTAGCAGGACTTGCAAAGCAAGGATTATCGGAAGGAGCTGTTCAGCAATATATTGAGCATTGCAGCAAAGTGCTTACTAATTTGAAACAGGGATTTATCAGAGATAAAATAAATATAACTAATCTGGAAACTATTTATGATTGGAACAAAATGTTAAAATAGTTTTGATAAACAGGCACTGTAGTTTTGGTAAATAATATATAAATAAGAAAAGATGAAAAAGGAAAATTCTCTGACACGCTTCACAGATGATGAATGTGTATTACTGGCATCTCTTGCCATAGTTTTTTTTAATAATAAAAAAGCAAATGAAAAGAAAAACAAAAGTATACCTGAACGTTCTCCAAAGGAAATAAAATTGGAAGAAGAAATCAGGTTTGTTTATCAACTGCTATTAGATAATGCAAATAGCATATTTAATATAAAAGAAGAAGGTTATGCTTTTGCTTTAGGATTAATTGTTATTTCAATCAGGGAATTCGGGGATTTAAAAAATGAAGAAAAAGAAGACTCGATATTAGAAAAATTTGATGATTTTTTAATGACCATTCCAAGTTGGGCTGCATTTATTAACGAAGTGAACGCAAATAGAAAGAAGGAATGAGCAGGGCAGCCGTTGTGTCGGCAGTCGCGATGTGTTTCCCTCTTGCCGATTATTAAGCAGCATCTTGCAATAAAAAATAAAAGCGAGACGATTTAAAATACTAAACACAATTTGAAGACTAACGTTTGCCAAGCATTAACTCTCCTTATCTGCTTTGGCTTTCTTCACCAAAGCCATTTCTTTGTCTAACTTATTTAATATAGCTATTGAAATTTTCTTTTTAAATCCAACAAGCTTCTTATCATTAACTGAAGTAATACCCATAGTAAGTGCCATTTCGCTTTTAGTAAGCAGCAGTAATTCAGGTTCTTCAGCCATAGTTGTTGCTAATAATCGGAGGTCATACATCAACTCCTGCATTGATTTTAACTGTTCTTTATCTTTTTTTAATACAGAAGTCATATCCTTTTGCAATCGAATTAATAAATCAATGTTTTTAATTTCCTCACTAAATTTTTCTTTCAGTAAAGTTATTTCTTCCTCTGTAAAAGGTTCCGGTTTTTCTAAATTTCCCATCTTTTATTTCTGATTAATTCATAAAATTGATTTCAATTACTAAAATAAAAAACCGCCTGACCTTATGGCAGAGGCGGTTTCCGATTCAGTTATGTTATACTATATATCAGTTCATCAATTAATTAATATTAGTAAAGGTAACAAAATTAATAGACAGTAAGTGCCAGTCTTTTTTAATCAGTGTTCCAATTTCCGCCATTAGCTAATAAGCTGATCAGAATAACCTGTACCGAACTTGCTTCGGTATCAGCACATCCGACAAAATAAATCTTTTATTGAAAGTGCCTTGTAATTAAAGGTACTTTTGATTTTATTAATAATGCAATCCGAGTTAATATTTTAGTAAATAACAAATGAAAATAAAGCAAACAACAACGACAGCAACACCAACTGATGCAGAAAAATTAAGTTTGCAAGGGCAAGTAAAACAACTGAAAGAAACCTGTTATAAACCAACAAATGAGGGTGATCTGCTCCAGGAAAAGATGTTCGGCAATTATTATATTGACAAGAAAAATTTTATTGTTTCTTATGATGAAAAAGGTCATAAAACAGAAGAATTGTTTTTTGATAAGGACGGACATTGTGAAAAATATGTTTTTGATGCCACCGGAAATAATACAGCCAAATGGACATCCTATAATTTCCCTGATTCTACTCCGGAATATAACCCAGATTACTTTACTTATAATGAAAAAGGACAGGTGATTGAAGAGTATCATAATTATGGTTTCGGAGGCGAATGGCGGAAAATAACAATTAACTATGATGAAAGAGGGAATAGAATACTTCACAGGTATGTAGGTTCTCATCTTGATTCATACTCTGAAACCTCTTATGTATTTGATGAAAAGAATAACCAGGTAGAATTGAAGTCTGTTAGGGAAGGTGAATTGAAAAACTGGTCAAGGCATGATTTTGATGGAAAAGGAAATATAATAAGAATCCATAAGCTGGATGAAAATGGGAAAATAACTTTGTCGGCTGACCATAAACCACGAATGGATGCTAATGGGTACCCAATGAAATACGTGACTCCGAAAAAGAAAAAAGATGAAAATGTTTCTTACCTGTTCGAAAACGATAAGCATGGAAACTGGATAAAGAAAACGGAAATGTATGATAAGCTGGTGAATTTAATTACTCTTCGCGAAATCATTTATTATGGAGAAGACTTTAATGTTGTTCCGCTCGATTTTGAAAGACCTGTTTATATTGATAAGAAAGCCTTAATCAAATCCAAACCCAAGGCAACTGATTTGACTGTGAGCGAAACACAATGGTTAACTGAAGCAGGAAATGGTAACGATCCTTTTTCTATACTCCGATATTATGCGATTAAGAACAATGAAGTTCCGTCACAGGATTCCTTTGGAAATGCGGATATAGAAGCTATTGCCCTGAAGAAAGAACTGGTGGCAGGTTTGGATGCAAAAGTACTTTATTCAACTAAAATGGAAAACAAAGATGGAATGCATAAACTGATTCGTTATACATTAGGTTTCCCTAATGATGCATATTTGCTCCATGCAAGTCAAATAACAGCTCGCGATGCAGATAATTATAAAGTGCCTGAATTTATGAAGGAAGACAATGATGAACCTTATTATGTTTACCTAAGCCAGTTCTCTTTATATCTTCCGAGTGAAGCTTCGGGCAGACGCGATAAAGAATTTGAAGAAAAGCTCAAAGAATATATTTATAAATGCAAACTTAAGGAAATTGAAGAAGAAGAGAAACCTGTCATTTATATGATAGAAGTGAATAATAATGGTTTTCATTTGCAGGAACATTCGGTGGATGATAATTTTGAAATTAAAAACCTTGATATTCATTATGGCTTTGGTTTTGAAAAATTTCATAATGACCTTATGAACCGGTTTAAACATGAAACCAAAGGGTTGATACTTTTTCACGGCGAACCGGGAACAGGTAAAACTTATTATATAAGGCATTTGTTAAGAAAGATGCCTGCCAATAATAAAATTGTAATTTATATGCCTCCTAACCTGGTTGATCATCTTGTGGAGCCGGGCTTTATGACTTTTCTGTCGCATGAAATTGCAGAACATTCTTCGGATGGTAATTTTTGTGTGCTGCTTATTGAAGATGCAGAACCATTGTTGGCTCAGCGGGATTCAGGCTCGAGGATACAGGGAATTACAAATTTGTTGAATATGACCGATGGATTACTGAACGATATGCTCAACCTCCAGATAGTTTGTACGTTTAATGTTCACCTGAAACAACTGGACAAAGCACTGCTTCGCCCGGGAAGATTAATTGCACGCAAAGAATTTAAAGCGATGAATGCGCTTGATGCAAACCGCCTTGCAAATCAACTGGGCATTACCCATCATTTCACATCAAAGGCAACACTTAGCGAAGTATATTCTATGCTGAAAGATAAAAACACCCTTGTTCATGATGTTCCGGATGAGGAAGATTAATTAGATAGTATTACCTGCAACCTACGATAAGCGAAGTGCCTCGCTATGCCTGCTTTAATCGGCATTTTTCCGAAAAGTAAAAAAGGGATAATGAATAATAAGTCCAGAGGGCTCGTAAACAAAAGCATAGCGGAACGTTAGCTTAACAATAGTAATTGGGGCGCACTGGCGACACGAGTAACATTTAATTGCCAACAGCAATCAAAATCATATCGCTTCTCTGTTTTCATAATAAATCAGCAGCCTGTCCCGATTTTCATTCGGGATGTTGGGGTTGTAGTCTTTAAATAAATATTTATTCCTGTAAGGAGATTCTTCACTTCGTTCTGAATGACTGTGTATATATATGTTTGGAGAGGAGGAGGGAAAACGGCAAAGCCGTTT
>CAIQBY010000328.1 GCA_903870175.1 uncultured Bacteroidota bacterium | reverse complement strand
TTTTTAATATTAATATTATTTATCTTTCCTTTCTTTAAAATAAAAGTTTACTTATAGTATTGCTACTTAGAAACGAATTTATCAATTGAAAATTTCTTAATTACTGATGTATTATTTGTTAAGGAAAAGTATAAGGGAACAAATAAAAAATGTTGAGTTCTTTAAAAAATATCAAAAATAACAGAGTCATTTCGAAAGGGAGAAGGTAATAATCAATGTTTACAGGTGTTTTATGACAACGTGCACCTTTTGAACCAAAACCTTAACCTTTTTTTAAAAACTCACACGTTTTGAACCAAAACGTACATGTTTTTACTTAAAACGTGCATCAAATTTTCCAAAACGTGTGAGTTTTTAAAAAAACGTACAAGTTTTGGGAAGAAACGTGCACCAAATTTTCCAAAACGTGTGAGTTTTTTGAAAAAGGAACAGCAAATGAACAAAAAGGTGTGAGTTGTGAGATTTAGGTTTTAATACTATACTATAATAAATTAAATGCAGTAATAAATAAATAATCACTTTAAATAAAAAATATAAAACTTGTCAGTTTTTTATACCTAAATAAAACTTATGTAGTCCCCTACTCTACTAACTACGAATTGTACCAGACAGATGAAATAATTATTAATTATTTACCTGTTAATATTTGGAAATATGTTAAACCAATTTAAAAATAGCTTGTCAATAAATAAACAATTTAAAAACTTGTTGTTAATCATTAACAGAACTCTTAAAGAATTATTTTCAAAATAAAACCTTTTCCGATTCCCTGCTTTTTCCATTGATTACAATCATTAGTTTGTAATAAGGAAGTAAGCAGGGAATCTTTATTTTATAAGAAGTAGAAATATTATTATTCCAAAAATAAAACATTGAAATTTATTTTGAATCCCTAAAAAGCTTACTATTGACAAAATTTATTCTTATGAATTTACTGTGAAGATGACAAAACTAATATCGACAATACTATTACCTGTTTTTTTAAGCTTGCATCTTATAATAGTTGCCCAGTCAGCAGACGATTATTATGTAAATGGAGTGGAAAAATACAAACAAAATAATTATACAGGTGCGATGTCCGATTTTGATAAAGCAATTGAATTAGATATAAAAGATTACAATGCCTATTGTTATCGTGGAGTTTTGAAAAATATACTTCAGGATTATTCGGGAGCTATCAAGGATTTAGATAAAGCGATAGAGCTGAAACCTCAATATTCAAATGCCTTTTACAATCGTGGAGAATCAAAATACAATCTTCAGGATTATTATGGAGCAATGGATGATTTCAGTAAAACGATACGGTTAAATCCTAAAAATGCGAAAGCATATTGTTATCGTGGTATTGTTTACCAAAAACTTCAGCAATATGCCAATGCAAAGGAAGACTATAATGACGCGACAGCAAAAAATCCCCTCTATGCATTAGCTTTTAATAATAGAGGAATGGTGAAATATAAAATGAAAGATTTTAACGGAGCTATTGAAGATTATGATAAAGCGATAGAACTCGATCCTCAACTTACAGTTGCATATTATTGCCGCGGAGTTATTAAGCTTGAATATCTCAAAGATTATCTTGGAGCATTGCAGGATAATAATAAAGCGTTAGAACTGAATCCGAAATATGAAGAGGCTTATTATTACAGGGCATTAACCAAAGATGCATTGCAAAATCATGTCGAGTCGATACTAGATTATAATAAAGCAATAGAGCTTAATCCAAACGACACTTCAGTATTTTTGAGCAGAGGAAACGCATGGGTTTATCTTAAAGATTACCAAAAGGCTATTGAAGATTATAATAAGGTAATAGCATTAAAACCGTTGCTGGCAATAGCTTATTACGACAGAGGAATGGCCAAAGATAAGTTGAATGATGAAGCAGGAGCTTGCACTGATTGGAATAAAGCCCTTGAACTTGGCTGCAAAGATGCAAACGATAAAATACTTATCAGATGTAAATAAAACAAAATTAATAGTTGGATTTCTTAAGTGAAAATTTAAAAGTATTTTTCCGCCTTTAATAAAATAGTCCCTTTAATATCTTCGGTATTTAATAAAAAAAACGATTCCGAAAATATAACATTGACAATGAGAGGAGTTGTAATTACCGCCACCGAAAAATCAGTAGCAAGTAATATTTAGCTATTTTTCAATGTATTTATTAAATATAATAGGATACTTTTGGTTTCTCCTTATAATGAAATACCATCAATGGAACTTTAGTATGATACACCATTTTTTTTGTTTCGCTTGGATAAAAAAGTCTGACTTACAAAAGGATTAATTAATGTATTACCCTGCTCACGATATTGATGCAATAAAATATTTATTTCTTTTAACCCTATTGAAGAAACATTGATATTCCCAATCAAATCCTTAACACTTGTACGATGTCTAACAGAACGCCCTTCATCTATTTTAGTAAGTGTCTGGAAACATCTTTTTAATGCAAGTTGAATAGTTTTTTCATCAATTGTTCCATTAGTTTTTTCTTTAAATTCTGTTATAGTATCTTCAAGCAATTCATCAGCGTGAGCATTAATAACATTTTGCAAAGAAGGGTGCAAGTAATGTTCTTTTTTGTTTAAAGGAAGTTTATTATAGAAGATATTAAATCGTTCTCTGTCTTTATCTGGAAGTTCCAGAGGGTCTATTCCGCCAGCCATTGCAAGGTGAATTAAATCCATCTCTTCTTTATTCTCTCTTGCAATATTCCATATCCTATTTAATGCATGCTGAATAATCGGCAACTGGTCGGCACCGTCTGCCGCAGCCGAAGTCATATAGTTTACAAGCTGTTCAGAGATACTGTCACCATTTAATAATGAAGGTTCCAATACTATTTTTTCTATCTCTTCTCTTTTTAATCGTGGTATAAAAAAATGACTGAATCCAACTAATTCAGGTAATCCTCGAAAGGCAGAACTGTTTCCGATAAAGTCGGAACGCATTGTAAATACTATAAATATAGGCAGTTTTTGTTCGTTCGCTACTCTTACAGTTTCAGTTAATAAATTAATGGCAATCTCTGCTTCATCTGTCGGTTCTCCATTGTAGAAGTTTTCGGTATTGGTAAAGAACTCCTCAAACTGGTCAACAAGAATAAATAAGTTAGCAGCCTTCGCTCTTCGTGCTTTTTTATCTTCAAGCGATAAATCCTGCCAATCCTTGCTTTCATTATCAACATAATATTCACTGCTTTTATAAAGTTCAACAATGGAAGAAAAACCGTACGATAAATCTTCATAAACTTTATCTTTATCTAAATTAAATATTTCTGCCAATGAAGTAGAAAGATTGAGCAACGGCTTGTCTTCAGGTTTAATGATAGAAAAACGCCATGCATTATATGTGGCTTTAATAAATCCTGCTTTAATATTCGGGATAACTCCTGCATATACAATTGATGATTTGCCATCACCCGAAGCACCTGTAATCATTACAAAACGCTTCTGTTCTATCTGTTTTATTATTTCATCAATATGCGTATCTCTACCCTTGAAAAAGATGGATTCCTTTTCATCAAATGGTCGTAATCCTGGATATGGGCAGAGAAGCGTTTCCATTTAATTATTTTTCATTACACAGAGTTACACGGAGAAGGCACAGAGCTTCACTGAGAAAAAATAAATGACAGTGAATAGAAAACAGAATAATATTATTATAAATAAAATTCTCTGTAAACCTCTGTGCCTCCTTTGTGCTTCTCTGTGTCATTATTTAATTCAATCCTAATTTCTCGTAAAACATTTTTATTTCCAGCCCAGCCAACGTATCTTCAGTAAACAGTTTGAATATATTTGGCACATCAAGCACCACCTCTTTCGGAGAAGTATTTTCCTTATCAAAAATTACAAGAATTGGTATTTGCGAAGAAACACCGCCAATTAATTTCCAAACTTGTTGCGAAAAGTTTACAGCCCATTCTGTAGAGTTTTTTGAAAACACAACACAAAGATTTGAATTCATTATGCTTTCAGAGCAAACGGTTGCGTAATTTTCCTGTTTGGAGAAATCAATATATATTGGATTAATCTTTAAAATATCGTTAATCAATAGCTGTGTTTCTTCCGATTTTAGTTTATCATTTTCATTACTGATAAAAGTAATATCATATAATTTTGTGTTTCCTTTTTCTTCTTTATTCAGTTTCATTCTTCTTAAATCATCTATTAATTTTATCAATGAGGAGTAAGAAATAAAATGCTGATTTGAAATAAGTTTTTTTAATCCTTCAATTATTTTATAATCGCCTTTTCTTTTTAATACTTCTATAATATCTTTTGAACACCAAACAATAACAGGCTTTTTGGAAATAATATCTTTGTATTCATTTAAAGATTCCAACTCCTTATAAAATGTTTTGTTGTTGGTATCTAATATTTCGGAAGTAATAACTGACAAGATAATATCAGCAGTTTGTATCAATTCAGAAGTTTTTTCAGAAGAAATAGTATCGACAAGATTTACTACCTCCATGCCTGCCCTATTGATAATTTTGACTATTCTTTTTCGCAGAACAGCATTTGAAATAGGTAGTCGGGAAAGGTAAATAGTTCGAACCATTACGTCAATGTAAATTCATAATAGTACAAACGTAATTCTATTATTGTTCATTTCAAAATGATATTGCTAAAACTTACCTTTTATTTGTTTATAGTTGCCATAAAAAAAGAGCTTCACAATATTGTGAAGCTCTTTATCTGCTATAATGAGTTTTTATTTATATCGCACTATTTCACACCATCATTTTTACGCATAAATTCCAATAATGCACGGGCATCATCATCACTAAGACTTTGGTTGGGCATCCGAACAAGGCAAATTTCAAGTTGTGCCTGAGCGGCAGGGTCTTTATTAATCATTTCGTCTGTGTTGGTAATAAAATTCATAATCCATGGTGGTAAATGACGACTTGTTACACCTTTCCATCCCGGGCCAACTAATTTCTCTTCTGTCAACTTATGGCATGCAGAACATTTGGCAGTAAACGTTTTGTTTCCAGCATCAGCCATTGACTCATTTAGCTTTTCGTCCAGTTTAACATCTTTATACTTTCCCTGCCCCAACTTGGTATCATAGTTTGATGCAGCAATGTTATTAGAATTTGCAGGTTGGTTTCCTTTGGAGGCATCATCGCCACATGAAGCAATAAACAGTCCGAATAATGTTAAAGCACCTAGTGTTGTTAGTTTTTTCATTTTCATATTTTATGATTTATAATCTCTGCAATATTCGATAACATTTGAACCAACAAATATGACAATTATCATATCTTGGAATGAATTGAATCAACCTTCAATTTCGTTGTAATAAATATCTTTGTTACTTAATAAATATGAATCATTTTTTACATAAATGGCTGAGGATAGCTCTTATCAATTTAAGCGTGATAGCTCTAATTGGCGTTATTTTAAGATACAAAATCGTATTTTCTTTACCAATCATAGATCAGAAGCATTTGTTGCATGCCCATTCACACTTCGCTTTTGCGGGATGGCTTACGCAGGTTTTAATGACATTAATGGTTGCTTTCCTTTATCAAAAAGGATTAACAAATGCTTTTAAAAAATATGGCTGGCTGTTACTATTCAATCTTATTACTGCTTACGGAATGCTTATTACCTTTTCACTGGAAGGATATGGAGTTTTCTCCATTAGTTTTTCAACTTTATCAGTAGTTGTTTCGTACTTTTTCGCAGTTATTTTTTGGAAAGATTTAAACTCATTGAAGTCAAGTTCTGTAAGTCATTTTTGGTTTAAAGCAGCAATTATATTTAATGCTGTTTCTTCCATTGGAGCATTCAGCCTTGCTTTTATGATGGCGAAACATATTATTCATCAAAACTGGTATTTATCTGCGGTTTATTTTTTCCTTCATTTCCAATATAATGGTTGGTTCTTTTTTGTATGTGCAGGCTTATTAATTGATAAATTGGAATCCCACAATATTTTCAGTAATACTTATAAAACAATATTCTGGATATTTTTTCTTGCATTTACACCTGCATATTTTTTATCCACATTATGGATGCGACTTTCGGTCTGGATTTATATAATCGTTGTGATTTCAGCATTGGCACAGGTTGTCGGTTGGATTTTACTGGTAAGGATAATGTATCTTCATCTTGAAACACTAAATAAGGTAACTTCAATTGCAGGCAGATGCCTTCTTTCTTTAGCTGCCTTTGCTGTCTCCATTAAGTTCTTTTTGCAACTAGGCTCCACTTATCCTGCATTAAGTACTATGGCATTCGGATTCCGCCCGATAGTAATCGGTTATTTACATTTAGTTTTGCTGGGTGCTCTTACCATGTTTGTATTGGGATACATAGTAGCAAATGGTTTCATTTCATTGAAGCTATTTTCAATTATCGGTATTTGTGTTTTTGTTTTCGGAATTATTGTCAACGAAATAATATTAATGGCTCAGGGAGTATCCGATTTGCAATACGACAGCATACCTTATGCCAATGAAATGCTGCTGATTACTGCAATAATAATGTTCACCGGAATGCTGTTATTTGTCATCGATCAGTTTAAAAACAGAATTACAATTATTCCTGTAAGATGAAAATCAAATGGACTAAATACATATTTGCCTTGCTCATCGCAGGTTTCTTTGCTTTTACTTTTCATATTTATTCCTCCGGAAATTATAATTACCGAAATCAATACGACAGGCCTTTGGCACAAAGAGGAGAGTTGGTGTGGCAGAAATATAATTGTCAGAGTTGCCATCAAATGTATGGTCTTGGCGGATACCTGGGACCTGATTTAACCAATTTGGTTTCTTCGAAAGGGAAAAGCGAAGCTTATATTCTTGCGTTAATTCAAACCGGAAATCTTCAGATGCCTTCTTATAATTTAAGTGAAGATGAAAAAAGGGAACTGATGGAATTTCTTAAATCAACGGATGCAAGCGGAGTTTCAGACCCAAGAAGTTTTGAAAAGGAAATAACAGGAATGATTTCGAAAGATGGAGAGCCAAAATAAAACAGGAAAATATTTTTTAGCAGTTGCATTAATTATGCTCATTCTCGGATTGGTTTTCGGAGTGCTTGCAGCTACTAATTACATACATCCTGGTTATTCAAAAACATGGTTAAACTTTTCTCAACTGCGCCCTCTGCATGTTTCATGTATAGTATTTTTTATTCTGATTGGTGCAAGTGGCTGTGTTTACAGCGGTTTGAATTTCATTGAACCTGATAAAATTAAGAAACCGATTGCTTTTACTCAATTAGGTTTATGGCTTGTTGCCATCTTCTTTATAATTTATTCTTATTTCAATTCGGAATTTGGAGGCAGAGAATATTGGGAATTCCCACCAAAATACTCAATTATAATAGCAGTTGCATGGTTATTATTCCTTATTAATTTTATCCGTGTTGCGATCAAAATAAAAAAATGGCCCGTTTATATCTGGATGTGGATGACAGGAATTTTCTTTTTTCTGCTTACGTTTTCAGAAAATTATCTTTGGGAATTTCCTTTCTTTCGCGAACATTTTGTAAAGGATATGACTATTCAATGGAAAGTAAATGGCAGTCTGGTTGGCTCCTGGAATCAGCTGGTGTATGGAACAGCTATGTTTCTGATGGAGAAGATTACAAACAATAAAGAAGGTGCTAAATCAAACCTTGCTTTTCGAATGTATTTTCTTGGCCTGACTAACTTGATGTTCAATTGGGGACACCACATTTACACCCTGCCAACAGAGAGTTACATTCGTTATGTAAGTTATATTGTAAGTATGACTGAATGGATATTTCTGGCACGCATAATCTATATGTTCAGACAAACATTAAATGAAGCTGAAAAACTTTCACACCACTTTCCTTATCGGTTTTTATTTGCTTCCGAAATTTGGGTTTTCCTTAATTTAATGCTTGCCATTATTATGTCTATTCCTGTACTAAATCTTTACACACACGGCACGCACATCACAGTGGCACATGCAATGGGAACTACAATCGGTATTAATTCTATGATTTTATTAGGTGCCTGCTTTGAGTTTCTCAGACGAAATAATAATTCCATTTTACATCCTTCAAAAATTTTGAATTTCTTTTTCTGGATGACACAAATTTCTCTTTTTGTTTTCTGGCTTGCTTTAATAATTATCGGCATTAAAAAGGGAATATGGCAAATGGGACCGCAACTGGATTCATTCACAGTAATGATGGCAAAACTAAATGGACTTTTTCAATTATTTGTTATTGCAGGATGTCTGCTGATGATATCAATGATAGCAATATCTGTAGCATTGCTCAACTCTTTTTTCAAGGATAACTTTACAAGAATGGAACGCAGATGACGCAGATTATTATGATAAGATATGATTAAAAAATCATTTTAAAAATCTGCTTAATCTGCGTCATCTGCGTTCCAATAAATTAAAATAAATAAGAATAAATTATGGAAGATTTCAAAACAATTATTGAACCATTTAAAATTAAAATGGTTGAACCTATTCATTTGAGTACGTTTGAACAGCGCAAGCAATATTTGAAGAATGCACACTACAATACATTTGCTTTGGATTCGAATAAGGTAATTATCGATTTTCTTACTGATAGCGGTACTTCTGCAATGAGTTCAAATCAGTGGGCAGGAATAATGCAGGGTGATGAATCGTATGCAGGAGCAAGCAGCTGGCATAAAATGAGAGCGGCTATTTTTGATTTGACAGGTCATGAATATATTTTGCCGACACATCAGGGACGCGCCGGAGAGAGCATTTTATATGGTTATCTGGGTGGTAAAGGCAAGACATTTATCAGCAATACGCACTTTGATACTACTCGTGCCAACATCGAATTTTCGGGAGCAGAAGCAATTGACATCCCTTGTGAAGAAGGTAAAAACCCTAAAACATATCATCCATTTAAAGGAAATATGGATGTAGTAAAGCTTGAAAAACTTATTGCGGAAAAAGGTGCTGCCAACATTGCTGGAGTTATCCTGACAGTTACAAACAACAGTGGCGGCGGGCAACCTGTGAGTATGGAAAATGCAAAAGCGGTAAGTACAGTTTGCAAAAAACACAAAATTAATTTCTTTCTCGACTGTTGCCGTGTGGCTGAAAACGCTTATTTTATTAAACTTCGCGAGAAAGGATATGAAAATAAAACTTATAAAGAGATTGCTCAGGAAATGTTTTCATTAACTGATGGTGCTGTGATGAGCGCCAAAAAAGATGCACTTGTAAATATGGGAGGGTTTCTTTCGTTAAGAAATGAAGAAATGGCTACAGCATGTAAAAATCTGCTCATAATTACCGAAGGATTTGAAACGTATGGCGGACTTTCGGGACGTGATATGGAAGCTATTGCAATTGGTTTGCGCGAAGTTTTTGAAGCAGATTACCTGCATTATCGTATCAGAAGCACTACATTTTTAGGTGAACGGCTGCGTGAAATGGGTGTACCGCTTATCTGGCCTATTGGCGGACATGCTGTATATATTGATGCGAAGGAATTATACGTACATATTCCTGTTCACGAATATCCCGGACAAGCCTTGGTTTGCGACCTTTATTTAACAGGTGGAATACGTGCTGTAGAAATTGGTTCTGTTATGTTTGGCAAATATGATGCGCATGGCAAACTTATTCCTGCACCAATGGAATTGGTACGTCTGGCGATTCCGCGCAGAGTCTATACACAAAGTCATATTGAATATGTGATTGAAGTATTCGCCAAATTAATGAAGAATAAAGATAATTCGAAAGGAGTAATTATTACTGAAGAACCTAAGTTTTTAAGACACTTTACAAGTAAGTTTAAAAGGATTGAATAAGCTGAAAAATCAGCAAATAGCAGTCCAATTAAGTATGTTATTTAGCTATAAATTTTTTCTGCAATAATAATAGTATGTATTTCTTTTGAACCATCTCGTTTGTTGTATTCTTTTTCGAAATGATTAATTATTTCGAATGAATTTGATTTTAATTTATTCGCCAAAAAATCAAGACTGTGGTAATAAAAATAAGTGCGGTCGCCACTGCTGCCGATAAGATAACCTGATTTATTATATTCACCATCTACAAAACTTAAGTATAAAATTCCTTTTTCCGGCAATAAATCAGAACAATCGTTTATTAATTTAATACAATCAGTATCGGATAAATAAGGAATACAAAAACCGGAAATAACAGCATCGTATTTTGTTTTAATTTTATCAATATCCCGACTATCCATCACCATAAAATAAGCTGTTGGACTATTTATTTTTGCCAATTCAATCATTTTTGAAGATACATCGATTGCTTCAATTTTACAATCAGGTCTTTTATTGATTAAGTACTTGGTAATATTTCCCGGTCCACAGCCAATTTCAAATATTGAAGGGTTTTCTTTTGCAATTAATTCGCAAAATTTATCATAGGTATCGTTATACAAATCCAAATCCATGAAATTATCCTGATAAAGTTTTGCCACCTTATCCCAAGTTTTAAATGTTTCTATGTATCTGTCCACAATCTTTTTTTGTAATACTAACCTAATGTTCAGCAAAGATACTTATAATGTATTTAGACTTCAAAAGATGCTACTATTCCAAAACACCAAGAAAATCCTCTCTATAATTGTGTAGGAAAAATGATTTTTGACCAATAAAGAGGCAAAAACCTTCTCGTCCCTTCACGGAGAAGCCGTAAACCTTTACGAAGAAGCTGCGAACCTTTACGGAGAAGCCGCGAACCTTTACGAAGAAGCCGTGAACCTTTAAGAAGAAGCCGCGAACCTTCAAGGAAGTTTTTTGATGTTTTATTACTATAACGTTGTAAATCAATACTTATACTTTTTGAGTAAAGAAAAAATTGGCTGGATTAATAGCATTTTGAAATTGGAACTAAGAAGTTGCAACAGCAAATTCGGTTTGTTTTTTGTTTTGGAAAACTATAAATGGAATATCTTGAAGTTTGTTATAAAAAAATTAATTCCATAAATTTGTTGAGTTTTAGTAGAAATAAAATATTTAATTTAATTTATTTGAAGTAATGGAACTAACAAAAAAAGATAAAAAAGTTGCAAGGCAGTTAATTGATAATGGCTTGAATAAGGAATTTGAAAATGGTTTAAACAAGGCAGCCGCTGTTCTGAAAAACTGGAATGATAAAGTAAATGATAATCGTGATTCATACCATATCCTTTACAAAACTATTAAGGATTTTGATAAGCATATTGCAAGGAGATACGATGGCAGAATAGGTTCTGATTATTTTAATATTGTTCTCGAACAGCTTCGCGATGGCTTAATTAAAGAATCGGATTTAAATAATTTTTCGGAAGAAGTGCGCCAACGTTTATTTGGAATCAATAAATATTTGATTGAATAATATTTCTATCTTTGAAAGATTAAAATACGATAAAACAATGTATAAAACTATACTTCGATTACTATTTGCATCAATAATACTATTAGGTGGATTTACTTCTTGCAGAAAAAACTATGATTGCGTATGCACAACTTCTTCGGGCTCGGTAGCAAATTCAAATATTAAAACTACCAAGAAAAAAGCAACTAATTTTTGTTCTGATCAGGAAACAAGCACCAAAAAATGTACTTTACAATAGGTTGGTGATTCAATAAATATTATGCAAAATTACTTACAGCAGCCCGAATTGTTTGCAATGATGCACTGCATGTTTATGAAGTAAATGAGTCCATTCTTCAAAGTTTAAGTCCCCGAAAAAAGAATTGGTCAGCGTTGCTCCTTTATTATTTTCAAAATGCGAAATAAAATCAGAAGTCTCTTTTTCAAGTTCAGCAATAGCTTCCTGCATCGTCATTTTTTTCAATGGATATGCTGTATCAGCCAACAAAGCGTTTTTTGTATTTGGTTTAAACTCTTTATCGCTCATGGCAAACTCCTTGTATTTGCCAATATGTTCAGATGGCGTATGTAGTAATTGATTGTTTTTTCCGGTAGCAAAACTTATTGATTCTGCCATGTGTTCTACCATTTGCTGTCCGTTCATCACACCCCAATTGCCTTTAGCATCGGGTTTTAAGTTGTGCAGCAACTTTGGAAATTCATTTTTTAAGAAGTCTAGTTTATTCATTTATTTATTTAGAATTTAGATATTAGGATTTAGAATTTTTTGCCATTAGTTCTTTCGGAAAGTCAGACTTTAATATATAAACGCCATTCATCGGGTTTTCAAGAGGTAATGCATCTCTCAGATAAAAATACAAATGAGTATCACTGCTTTTTTCATCCACTACTTTATCCGTTTTCTTCAATAGTTTTTTGGAAACAGCAAATTGCATCTGATTTCCAGATTCGGTAGTACATTCGATTATCGTCATATCCCAAATATCATAACTGAACATACTGTTATCAGGTAAATAACCAGCCAATTTATAAATGGCATTATTCTTTATCTTGAAATCTTTCACTGGCCCCGAAACCTGCATTTCATCTTCCCACAAGTACTTTATATTGTCTTCAGTTTCCTGCCCTTCGTGTAAATCATTGGCTATTCCCTGATTAAATTCAGAATTGACAAGTATAAAATGCAAGTGTAAAATCATTTAATATTTAGAATTTAGGGATTAGAATTTAGAATTTTACTTATTTGTTTCTTTCCAGGTTTTATAAATATCCTGTTGCTTTGGTCGGTCTGCTTCTATCTCTCTCAAAGGCTCACAAAGTTTCAAAGTCGCTTTGCAATCGGCTGGTAATTGCTGATAAAGTTTTGTACCCTGCGTTTTCCATTTTATCATTTCGTCACTCACACCTTTAATAACTATAGCAGGATTGCCAACCACCACTTTCCTTTCAGGAATCACAGTATTGGCTGGCACAAAACACAAAGCACCTATAATACAATTATCACCAATCACCACATTATCCATGATTACTGAATTCATACCGACCAATACGTTTTTGCCAATCGTTCCTCCATGAATAATTGCTCCGTGTCCTATATGTGCAGCCTCTTTTAATAAGACCGTTGTGCCAGGGAACATGTGAACTGTGCAATTTTCCTGAACGTTACAGCCATCTTCAATAATTATCTGTCCCCAATCAGCTCTAATTGCCGCACCTGGTCCAATATAAACATCCTTTCCAATAATTACATTACCTGTAACAGTTGCCTGCGGATGGATAAAAGCACTTTCGTGTATAACTGGTTTATATCCGTTGAATTCGTAGATCATATTTTGATTAGGGCTTTAACACTTTTCTAAAATCACAGCGTATCCCTGCCCTACACCAATACATAAAGTAACAAGCGCATAACGGTTATTCTGTTCGTGCAATTCAATAGCTGCTGAATTCAAAATCCTGGCACCACTCATTCCTAAAGGATGTCCCAAAGCAATAGCACCTCCATTTGGATTAATTCTCGAATCATTATCAGCTAACCCCCATGCACGAATACAAGCTAATGACTGTGCTGCAAATGCCTCATTCAATTCTATAATATCAATTTCTTTCATTGATAAACCCGCACGTTTCAATGCCAGATTACTTGCCTGTACCGGTCCAATTCCCATTATTCGTGGCTCTACTCCTATCACTCCACTTGAAACAATTCTTGCTTTAGGAACAAGATTATATTTTTTTATTGCATCTTCTGAAGCTAATAAAATAGCTGCCGCACCATCATTTAAACCTGATGCATTGCCTGCCGTTACTGTTCCGCCTTCTTTTTTAAAGGCTCCTTTTAGTTTAGATAATGCTTCCATTGTTGTTTCCGGGCGCATAAATTCATCAGTTGCAAATATCTTTGGTTCACCTTTCCTTTGTGGAATTTCAACAGAAATTATTTCTTTTGCAAATCTTCCTTTTGCTTGAGCATCTGCGGCTTTTTGCTGACTCTTCAAAGCAAATTTATCCTGGTCTTCTCTGTTTATTTTGTCTCTGTCTGCAAGATTTTCAGCTGTTTCACCCATGCCATCAATTCCGTAAAGTTCTTTCATCTTAGGATTTATAAAACGCCATCCAAAAGAAGAATCAAACATTTGTGCATCTCTTCCAAAAGCAGTAGAAGTCTTTGAAATCACCCAAGGACCGCGAGTCATATTCTCAACACCACCTGCAATCATCAAATCTGTTTCGCCTGTCACAATGCTGCGAGCCGCTGCCATACTTGCACTCAAGCCTGAAGCACATAATCTGTTTACAGTTTCTCCGGGAACACTAAATGGCAATCCTGCAAGTAATACAGCCATACGCGCCACATTCCGGTTATCTTCACCAGCCTGATTTGCACACCCGAAAATTACATCTCCTATTGCTGATACATCAATAGTTGAATTTCTTCTTACTAATTCTTTTATTACAAGTGCTGCCAAATCATCAGTTCGCACTGTTGATAATGTTCCTCCAAAATTTCCGATTGGAGTTCTTACTCCATCAATTATATACGCATTTTTCATATTATATTATTTATTTTCAGGAAACCATTCTTTAGAAGTGCGATAAACAGTGCCTTTAAAGAATGCAACTTTTTCATTTTTCTGATTACTTATCTCCATATGGTAAGTTCCTGTTTTATTTGTCAAACTTAATTCTTTTGCTTCGCAAATTAATTCATCTCCTACTTTTACTGCAATCGCAAATGAAATGGAACATTCGAGTGCAACGCTCAATCTTCCATAAGCATTGGAAGCAAAAGCAAGAGCACTATCAGCAAAAGAAAAAGCAATACCACCATGAGAAATGCCAAAGCCGTTTACCATTTCTTCCCGTATTTTCATTTTCAAAATACAATGTCCCTGTTTTATTAATATGGTCTCAATGCCAAGCCACTGACTGAACTTGTCTTCAGCCATCATTTTATCAACTACTTTTTTTGCCAGTTCTTTACTCATAAAATTTCTTATTATCCTTCATCATTATTTTCAATAATATAGAAGGACGATAACGTTCTTCATTATAAAGTTCGTACATAACATCAAGCGTATTATATACGTTTTGCAAACCTATTTCATCTGCCCATTTCAATAAGCCTTTAGGATAATTAACTCCTTTTGTCATTGCTAAATCAAGGTCTTCAATGCTTGCAAGTTTCAGATAATACGAATCAACCGCTTCGTTTATCAGCATTGAAATTACACGATTAAAAATATATTTGCCAAGTTCCTCATCTTTGTTTGGCTCTGGAATAATAGTGCCTTCAGTATAATTATAATATCCTCTTCCTGATTTGCGACCAAATAATTTAGCTTCAAATAAACGTTTTTGCGTTAATGATGGCTTGAATCTCGGTTCGTAAAAAAACTGAGTCCACACACTTTCAGTTACTTTGTAATTTATGTCATTCCCAATAAAATCCATCAGTTCAAAGGGACCCATTTTAAAACCTCCGAACGTTTTCATTGCCCAATCAATAGTTGCAAAGTCTGCCATTCCTTCTTCATAAATACGAATTGATTCTCCATAATAAGAACGTGCAACACGATTAACAATAAAACCAGGAGTATCCTTTGTAAGCACTGTTACTTTTCCCCAACTGTCAATTATCTTTTTTGATTCTTTTGTAATATTTTCATCAGTAGTAATTGCAGGAATTATTTCTACCAATGGCATTAATGGCGCAGGATTAAAGAAGTGTATTCCAATTACCCTTTCAGAGTTTTTGCACGCAGATGCAATAGAAGCAATGGAAAGGGAAGAAGTATTACTTGCAAGTATGCAACTTCCAGAAACTATTGTTTCCAGTTCTGAAAATAATTTTTGTTTTACATCAAGTATTTCAACAATAGCTTCTATTACTAAACCACAGTCTTTAAATTGATTTAAATCGTTAGTATAAATTGTTCGAGAAGTTATTTCTATAGCACTTTGTTCAGTAAGTTTTTGTTTTTCTAATAACTTATTTAATGTGGTTTCTAAATTGGTTTTTGCTTTATCAAGAGCAGATTGACTGTTATCACAAACAATTACTTTATGACCTGCAGTAGCTGCCACCTGTGCAATTCCAGCACCCATTGCTCCTGAACCTATAACTCCTATTTGTATCATACTACTATTTTATTCTCCTTTAAATACAGGTTTTCTTTTCTCCAAAAATGCCGTTACACCTTCTGTGTAATCAGATGTAAGTGTTGCGTGAACCTGCATCTCTGCTTCATACTCCAGCTGTTCTTCAAGTGAATTTGTTGGAGATTGATTCAGCAATCTTTTTGTATAACCTATTCCTTTTGTTGGCAAATCAGCAACTGTTTTAGCAATTGCAAATGCTTCGGCATGCAAATTAGTATCATCAATTACTTTGTAAATCATTCCCATTCTTTCAGCATCAGTAGCCGAAACTTTATCACCGAGCATCATCAATGCAGATGCTTTTCCGAAGCCAATTAATCTTGGCAAGAAGAAGGTTCCACCGCTATCCGGAATCAAACCTATTTTGCTGAAAGCTTGTATAAACGCTACAGAACTGGCAGCTATTACAATATCGCAGGCCAAAGCAATATTTGCTCCTGCTCCTGCAGCCACGCCATTTACAGCACATACAACAGGTTTTTCTATGCCTCTTATTTTCTGAATAATTGGATTATAATGTTCACGTACAATTCGCTCTATCCCCGGACCATTGGCATCCATTGCTTCCGAAAGATCTTGTCCGGCACAAAATGCTTTTCCTTCTCCTGTTAAATAAACAGCTCTTATAGTTTTATCTGTTGCTGCTTTATCCAATGCTTCCTGCAACTGCA
>CAIQBY010000327.1 GCA_903870175.1 uncultured Bacteroidota bacterium | reverse complement strand
GTTTATCAATTGGCTTTTCAACTGCTACAGGCTCTTCTGTTTTCAATTCTTTAATTCGTTTATCAAAATAGATATTTAATAAATCCATATTGTTTTTATAATTGGGAATTACCCAAGCATAGTTTTTTTTATCCCATCGGCAATACAAAAAGGATGTAATAAATTTTGCATCTACTTCGTTTTTCGGGAGTTTTATTCTTATCTGTTTTTCTATTACTTCAATAAATACATTACAGTTTGAGGGGGAAAGGGGATTTGATGATTTTGAAACACCTGTTTTAGTTTGAATTTCCGAAACGAGTTTGGAATTATTAGTTTTTTCAATCTCTACTTTTTTCTTCGGAGATTCGGGTACTACTGAAATTATTTCTAAATGTTTATGTTCTGAGAGCTTTGGCGTTTCTGTTTCGTTAATATTACTTTCAGGTTTAATTCCAAACCTATCTCTGTTTTCCTTTGTATCAGGCAAGTGCCAAGTTTTTAAAGATTGGCTCCATTGCCTGCCTGCAATTTTTTTAAATCTTTCTATTAATTCGGGCGTATTAGTAAACCCAACAGCTATACGGTTTTGACCTTTGTGTATTATTTGTTTTGCTGTATACATTTTTTGCTTTTTTTATATGCTTTGTTTACTGCTTCGCAAATGTCGGTATAAGGGTTATCACTGATAAGAGAGATAAGGCCATCAAATGTAAACCTTTATTTGCATAAACACCACTTTTAATTCCGTTTTATTTTTCATTCAATCTATTTATCTAATTTCGATAAATTGTGATGAGGATAAACCGCAAAGATTAAAAATCACAAATGCTTTTGTTGTAGTATTATCATAGACAGTCATAAATTTATAATACTATTAAGCTTTTTGTTAGTTGAAATCATTAATAAGTAGAAAATTGCTATATCAAAGCATTTTCTATTTATTTCTTTTTTATGTCATAATTTTGAAATTGCTTAGGAGTTATTGGTTTGAAAAGTTGTTTCGACTCTTTTTTACAATACAGTTCAAAGGGCTTCTTTTTATTTTTTGGTATGTGATATATTCGAAATTCCTTTCCATCAAATTTATTCGATTTCTCTTTATCAATTTCACTCATAAATTTCTCAATCTCTTTCGGAATATGTGGGTACTGAAAGCGTAGATTCCCTGATTGAAGTTTTGCTAACAATGATTTCATTTCATCGGCATTTCCCTTTAGAATTAATTTGGTATATCCCAATTCCTTCTTGTCAATATAATCCTGCACCCGACATAAATCCGAGCAGTATTTCGCATTTGCTCTATGTACTATCTTCCAATTATTACATCTGACACAGTATATTT
Organism: uncultured Bacteroidota bacterium; assembly: GCA_903870175.1. Lineage (GTDB taxonomy): Bacteria > Bacteroidota > Bacteroidia > 2-12-FULL-35-15 > 2-12-FULL-35-15 > 2-12-FULL-35-15. The sequence goes on along the minus strand of CAIQBY010000327.1, from coordinate 24,862 downwards.
CTGTTTTTTTAGAGTTGTATTTGAATGTTTTAAGGGTTTTCAAGGCTTTAGTTTTCATTTCATTTTATTTTAAATTTTTGAATTTTACGGATAATTAACGCTTATTTTACGAATACTTAACGATTGTTTTACGGATAAAATGCAGAGCTTGGACGCATGTCGGGTCTCTAAAATGATAATATAATTCATCATCTTCTTCAAGAAAAATAAAAATTGGCAAGACTGATTTTTCATTTAGAAGTTCTTGTTTTTTAGTCTTCATTAGTGCTTTATTTTTCTTAAAAACACCTTCATCCTGTTTAAAAGTAAATATAGCTTATTTAATACTTTTGATGATACTATCAAAACGAAAGGCTCACGAATATGAAAGTTATCATATATAGACATTTGAGGTTTAAGAAAACAGTTTAATAAATACAAAGGTATTGAATATTTCATTATATTTGCAAACAAATTAACGAATATATTTACAAAGTGTAATATTTAATAATTATATATGATTAGCAAAGAATCAGAAAAACAGACGCAGGAGACTATTGACTTTATGGGAGTCCCAATGAATGACTTGGTCACCTTTTTCCCAAAGATTACGGAACGGATTGTTAAACCCTCTGATTTGGGTATTATCGCAACAACATTTTTTCACTGGAATGATTCAGGTTTATTAGAAATGGAAGTCTCCGATAAAAGCGGTAAATCAAATTGGGCAAAATTAAATCTGGTTGAAGTGCTTTGGTTAAAGATAATAGAGGTGATGAGAAACTTTGGATTCCCAATAAAAGAAATTCTGGTAATAAAAAATAATTTATTTCACAATGTAATCCTTCAACTGCGTGAACATGCAGAAGCTGTTATTAAAAATATGGAGCAAAAGGGTTATTCCGAAAAGGAAATAGCTGCTGTAAAACTTATTTCGCAGTTTTCTATAAATAATCAGGATTATTTCAATCTCCACTATAAAGTATTCGGTACTGTTATTGGTGGTATCCTTTCAGAAATTTTACTTTTCAAAAGAAAAATATTTTTGATAATTTATCAGGAAAAGGGAGAAACTTTTTTAGCCATAGAAGGGTATCGGTTTCAGGAATTTTCAAAAGAAGTAATTAATAACGTAAAAAAACAACCTCACTTTATAATCCCTGTTAATGATGTTTTGGCAGAATTTTTAACCAATGAAAAAGGTGGAAAAATCAGCGAATCATTTGGTTTGATTTCTAATCAGGAGGAAGAAATATTAAAAGCTATCAGAGAAAAGAAGGTAAGGGAAATTGTTATAAAAAAAGACCAAAACGACAAATTTACAATCACATCAACCGCAAGAGGCGAACTAACGGAAGAGAAAGTAAAATTAGTGAAGCGACTTCTATGTATGAACGAATATGATGATGTTCGCATTGTATTGAGAAACAATAAAAATATTTATTTGGAAAACAGAACAAAAAGAAAATTATAGACCCGTTAAAAACGGCTCCATTTCAGATAAGAATCAAACCCCTCGACCAAAGGCTTTTGATTGCATCGAATATGAGCAATGTTAACTCTTAATGAATGTAAAGAAATTTTAAACGAAGAAGAAAATAATTACACGGATGAACAAATAATTCTAATCAGGGATTGGCTATATCACATGGCGGATATTGCCCTTGATTCTCTGGAGCAGGAAGAAAACAAACAAATTAATAACAGAAATGGAAAACAGAAACCTTATGAAAAGTAAAGCAATCATTTACACCCGTGTTTCTACTGATGAGCAAAACAATGGGTACAGTCCGTTAGACCAGAAAGAAAAGCTTTATAAATATTGTGAACACAGCGACATTGAAGTTGTGGGCTTCTACCATGATGATGAAAGTGGTAAATCATTTGACCGTCCCGAATGGATTAAAATTATGAATTTTCTGAAAAGGAATCGTAATTCCGTGGATATAATTCTATTCTTAAAGTGGGACAGATTTTCCAGAAATGTTGCCGAGGCTTACAAGACAATAAGTTCATTAAGGAAATTAGGAGTTGAGGCGCAGGCAATGGAGCAGCCATTAAATTTTGAAATTCCTGAAAGTAAAATAATGCTGGCAATATATTTAGCCGCTCCTGAGGTAGATAATGACAGAAGGGCATTGAATATATTTCATGGAATAAGAAGAGGGAAAAAGGAAGGACGTTGGCTTGGAGCTTGTTTAAAAGGATATAAAAACACCCGTGATGTAAATAACAGACCTGTTATTACACCTGAGGGTGGTAAACAGGAAAGATTAATAAAAAAGGCGTTTTCACAATTTGCATCGGGCATGTATAATATTGAGGAATTAAGAAGAACGCTTAAAAAGGAAGGATTGAATTCTACCCGAACTGCTTTTTGGGCGTTACTAAGAAACAAAGGATATATAGGTAAAATATATATTCCCCAATATAAAGAGGAGAAGGCTTGCTGGATAGATGGAATGCACAAAGCCATTATAGATGAAAAAACATTTTATCAGGTTCAGGAAATCTTGGAAGGGAGGAGAAAAAATATTCCCAATAAAAATTCTACCCAAAGGGATGAGTTTCCATTAAGAGGTTTTTTACTATGTCCCCAATGCGGCAGGACTTTGACTGGTTCCGCATCAAGAGGAAGAGCGGGAGGCAAATTTTATTATTACCATTGTTCAAAGGGGTGCAAGGAAAGACAAAAGGCAACAGATTTGAATTTGAATTTTGAAGCTACATTAAAAAAATTCAGTTCGCATCCACTAACGATGAAGTTATATGCTTCTATTTTAAAAGATAAATTAAAGGAGAATTCGACCTCAGGAAAATATGAAATGGAAAAAATAACAAAGGATATAGAGAAGCAAAAAATGCGTTTGAAAAATGCTAAAGAAATGATGCTCGATGGTGAATTTTCTGCATCTGATTACAAAGAAATGAAAATAGAAATTGAGAATAATATAGAAAAACTTGAAAGAGAGGAGATGGCTTTTAGTGAGGGGATGGTAAATTATGGAGGTAAAGTTGATGCCTGTTTAAAATTTCTTGTAAACCTTCACAAGTACTATGTTTCCAACAATACAGCTATTAAACAGCGTATTATTGGTTCGATATTTCCTGAAAAGTTAATTTTTGAAAATAAAAAGTATCGAACCACCAAAATAAATGAAGTGGTAACTCTCATCTGCAATAACAACAGCCATTACAAGGGTAATAAAAAAAGGAAGGTGGCTATTTTTAGCACACCTTCCTGTGGAGTGGAGTCGGAGAGATTCGAACTCTCGTCCAAACAAGGAATTAATAAGCTTTCTACATGTGTAGCACACTTTTGATTTTCGTTAATCTTAGGCAAATTTGCAAGCCAAAAGGATTACTTATCTTCTTTATCTCATCGCGCACCGAAGCTTTACGCGACTATTTCTTCATTTGCGATGCTTCACAGGAGACGCAGAAGACCAAAGCTTCTCCGGAAACAAAGGCACTTAATACTTGGTATTAAGCAGCCAAAGACAAGTTAGACTCGCCGTTTGAAATTTTGAGAATTAGTATTAACGTGCCATATCCACAACGCACGACATGCTTACTTAAAAATCGCACTCGCTGTCAAAACCGTACGACCCCATATTTTCAATGAACTTGGGTACAAAGGTACGAAATAAAAATGGTTATATTGACATATTGTTAAACTGTTGAAGGACTTAGTAAACAATTAAGCAATTTGACAATTAAACATATCTTTGCAGAAAAAAGAAAAGATGAATAAATTAAGAATAGGGGTTTTGCGTGAAGAGAAAAACCCTCCAGATAAAAGAGTGCCATTAACGCCAATGATATGTGCCGAGTTGATGCGCACTTATCCCAACCTGAAAATATTTGTTCAGCCAAGTAAAATACGTTGCTATGCCGATAGCGAATACACCGCTTTTGGCGTTATGCTGAAAGAAGATTTGAGCAATTGTGATGTGTTAATGGGCGTAAAAGAAGTGCCGAAACAATTATTGATTCCCGGCAAAAAATATTTCTTCTTTGCACACATTCTCAAGAAGCAAAAGCATAATCAACAACTGATGAAAACGCTTATCGAAAAGCACATTCAGATGATAGATTATGAAACACTGACAGATATAAACAATAATCGAATCATCGGATTTGGAAGATATGCCGGCGTTGTAGGCGCTTACAATGCAATATTAGGCTACGGAAGAAAGTACGATTTGTTTCAATTGAAACCTGCAAATATTTGCAGAGATAAGGCAGAGATGGAAGATGAACTGAAACGTGCAAAACTTCCCAATATTAAAATTGCATTAACCGGTGGCGGCAGAGTGGCAAATGGAGTGATAGAAACTCTTAGTGTATTGCGCATCCGCAAAGTTACAGCCGAAGAATTTTTGATGGGTTCTTTTCGCGAACCTGTATATTGCCAGTTAAATCCGCGAGATTATGTAGAAAGAATGGATGACCATAATTTTGATTTGCATGATTTCTTTCAGCATCCGGAGCATTTCAAATCTGTTTTCAAACCATATACAAAAGCTGCCGACATCTATATTTCGGCACATTACTGGGACCCTAAAGCCCCTAAAATGTTTGAGCTCGAAGATGTAAAAGCACCCGATTTCCGTATTAGTGTGATAGCAGATATCACCTGCGACTTGAATGGTTCCGTTCCCACAACTATTCGTTCGAGCACCATTGCCGATCCTTTTTATGGTTACAATATAATGAAGGACATTGAAGATTTACCGTTTAATAAACATACGGTTTGCATTATGGCTGTGGATAATCTGCCTTGCGAATTACCGCGTGATGCAAGCGATGATTTCGGAAAAGATTTGATGGAACGTGCATTACCTAATATTCTTGTTGAAGATAAAGATGCAGTAATCGAACGTGCAACTATCTGCAAAGAAGGTAAACTTACATCTGCTTTCGAATACCTAAGCGATTACGCTTATTAGATATTTGAATTAGAAGTTCTTCTAATTCAATTTAAATTCAAGATGATTCAGCTCTAATAAAGTGAGCAAATCATTATTCGGATTTACTTTTATTTTTTTAGATGGCATTATCACAGTGATGTTTTCATCAGCATCATATACTTTAAACTGCAGTAAACAATTTCGTGGTTGTACATCCGGATTTTGAGTGATTATTTCATTCACTTTATTAATAAATCCTTCATTCAAATCGTTTGCAGAAACATTTAAAGTTATTGTTTTGGCAAGCTTATCACGAAGCTCCGACAACAATTGGATGTTCTGTACTTTAAATTCAAGGTTATCTGCCTGACGGAAACGCTCCTGTATTTTACCTTTTATATAAAGGAATAATCCGGTAACCATATAAGGTTTAAACTTCACATAATCTTCACCAAAGAAGGCAAGTTCAGCCGAATCCCTGTAATCTTCTATTGTAATTTTACCCCATGGATTTCCTGTTTTAGTAACACCATTATGCACAGCAGTTACTATTCCTCCAAACACTAAATCTTTATTCTTGTTTTCGATTAATTGTTTGGTATCACTCACCGAATGAAAACAAAAATTATCTATTTCCAATTTATAGGTATCCAGCGGATGCCCTGAAATAAAGAATCCTACCACATCTTTTTCGTTTTTCAATTGTTCCAAATGACTCCATTGTTCACATACAGGAATCTTTGGTTCCGGCATATCTACAGAAGTTTCTTCACCAAAAAGAGAAACCTGAGCCGAGTTGACACCATCCTGATGCGAACTTCCATAGCGGATAACGCGCTCCAGAAAATTCCCGTTGTCATTTCCTTCAGTGAAAAAATAAGTGGCACGATGAATTCCAAAAGAATCAAGACCGCCGGAATAAGCAAGGCTTTCAAATGTCTTTTTATTTGCAGCACGCAAATTAATTCTTCTTACAAAATCAAAAATGCTCTTGTAAGGCCCGTTCACTTTACGTTCTTCAACAATTGATAAAACGGCATTTTCTCCAACACCTTTCACTGCACCCATTCCGAAACGAATCTGTCCGCTTTTATTTACAGCAAACTGATATTGACTTTCATTAACATCAGGCCCAAGCACAGGCACACCCATACGTTTGCACTCATCCATAAAGAAAGTAATTTTATCAATATTGCTCAAGTTGTGTGTAAGCACTGCCGACATATATTCTCCGGGGTAATGTGCTTTTAAATAAGCAGTCTGAAAAGCAACAAATGCATAACACGTTGAGTGAGATTTATTGAACGCATATTGAGCAAATTTCTCCCAATCAGTCCAAATCTTTTCCAGTTTTTCTGATGGTAATCCTTTAGCAGTAGCACCTTCTATAAACTTACTCTTCATCTTGTCAAGGGTTGCTCTGTCCTTTTTACCCATTGCCTTACGCAATACATCGGCATCGCCTTTTGTAAAGCCCGCCAATTTTTGCGACAGCAGCATCACCTGCTCCTGATAAACAGTAATACCATACGTGTCAGCAAGGTATTCCTCCATCTCAGGTAAATCATAAGTGATTTGTTCTTTACCGTTTTTACGGGCAATGAAATTCGGGATGTATTCAATAGGACCCGGTCGGTACAAGGCATTCATAGCAATCAAATCAGCAAATTTATCAGGTTTAAGATTGATTAAATGTTTTTGCATTCCCGGACTTTCAAACTGAAAAGTACCATTGGTATCACCGCGTTGATAGAGTTCGAAAGTTTTCAAATCATCCAGAGGAACATCATCAATAATCAAATCAATACCATGATTCTCTTTTATTAATCTTAAAGCATCGCGAATAATAGTAAGTGTTTTCAGACCTAAAAAGTCCATCTTGATTACTCCTGCGTCTTCTATTACCTTGCCATCGTATTGTGTAATTAATAAGGTAGTTTCTTTTGATGCAGCAACAGGAACTATTTCTGTTAAATCTTTCGGAGCAATTATGATAGCCGACGCATGAATCCCAGTACCTCTTACAGAACCTTCCAATACTAAAGCTTCTCTTAAGACTCTAGCCTGCATATCGGTTCCGGCAAGTATTACCCTGAGTTTTTTCGCATCTTCTATTTCTTCTTTAGTAAGTCCTTCTTTTGTTTCAAGGCTGCCTTCGCCTGTTAACGGCGCTTTCAACACTCTGTTCAATTCTATACCCGGCCGTTCAGGAACCAGCTTTGCAAGTATATTAGATTCCTGCAAAGGTAAATCCATAACACGAGCTACGTCTTTAATGCTGCTCTTTGCCGCCATGGTTCCGTAAGTTACAATCTGTGCAACCTGATTTTTACCATATTTTTCAACCACATAATCAATCACTTTCTGACGACCTTCATCATCAAAATCAGTATCAATATCGGGCATTGTTTTACGGTCAGGATTTAAGAAACGCTCAAAAAGTAAATTATATTTTATAGGATCAATATTTGTAATTCCGATACAATATGCAACTGCCGAACCAGCTGCCGAACCACGTCCAGGACCAACAAATACACCTAAATCTTTTCCTGCTTTTACAAAATCAGCAACAATAAGAAAATATCCAGCGAAGCCCATTATCCGAATTGTATTCAACTCGAAATTCAATCTTTCTTCAACTTCCGGCGTTATATCTTTATACCGTTCTTTAGCTCCTGTATAAGTTAAGTGATGAAGATAATCATCCTGTGTTAGAAAAGTTGTTGGTATTTGAAAAGCAGGCAACAATATATCCTGCTTCAGTTTTAGTGGTGTTATTTTATCAACAATTGCATTCGTATTGTCTATTGCTTCAGGCAAATCACTGAACAGTTGTGACATTTCAGCAGTTGTTTTAAAATAAAACTGGTCGTTATAAAAAGCAAAACGTTTTCCCTTTGTAGAAATTGAATCATCATCACCAAAATCTTTTACAGTAGGTGTACTTTGTTTTTCGCCGGTATTAATGCATAATAAAATATCATGAGCATTAAAGTCCTGCTGATCCACATAATGCGAATCGTTGGAAGCAATAATTTGAACATTGTATTTTCTCGCCAGTTTTACAAGCACTTCATTCACCTTGTTTTGTTCCGGAATATCATGTCGTTGAAGTTCTACATAATAATCTTCACCAAATATATCCAGCCACCATTTGAATTCTTTCTCTCCTTCATCTTCTCCTTTTTTCAGAATAGTGCGCGGTACCGATGCTCCCAGACAGCATGTAGTAGCAATCAAGCCCGAATGATATTGCAAAATAAGTTCTTTATCTATTCGAGGATATTTACCATACAACCCTTCCATATAGCCATAAGAACAAAGCTTCAAAAGGTTTTTATAACCTTCAGAATTTTTTGCGAGCAAAAGTTGATGATAACGAATATCCTTATCATCTTTCGTAAATACACGTTTGTTTCTATTTTCCACTACGTAAAATTCGCAACCTACAATAGGTTTTATTTTATTGGGGTTTTCTGGGGTGTTGTGCTTGGCGGCTTCTGCCACAAATTTGAAAACACCAAACATATTTCCATGGTCCGTAATTGCTACCGCCGGCATATTATCATTTACAGCTTTCTTGTATAATGAAGAAATATCAGCAGCACCATCAAGCAATGAAAACTGAGTATGTACATGTAAGTGAGAAAAATTCATTCGTTATTATATTTATTCATTAATTATATATCAATTCTTCTGTTAATAATTTATTCTCATTAACAATCCTTGACGTAATTGCTGTGTAAAATTACTTATTAAAGTGCTTTGAATTTAAAGTGTTGATAAAGATTTATCCCTTGCTGTCATTCGGTTATAGACTGCAATCGAATTAATTATTCTATATAGTATAGAAATTAATCATTTAAAGGAATGCGTTCATTCAATTCCTTTTTACGTATTTTAAAGGATTCTTCGGACGATAATTTATCTTCTATTACAGCTAACATCATAGTTAAAGTAAGGTAGAATTTAGAGGTTGCTTCCTCTCTATCATCAGCGGGCAACCTATTTGTAACAGGTATTTCCATCTCTTCATAAAACCAATCCATAAAATTATCGCTATGTGTATATTTCGCCAGAATATATATATTGGTGTATAAACATAATTCTTCTTCTAAAGAGAGTAATAAAGCTTTTTCAAGGTCTGAATCATTAAGTTTGTTTTTTAAAGATTCGTATTTACTTGTGATTTCAAAATCAAGGCCATTTATCATTTTACTATAATCACTGTTGCCTTTTAGAATACTATCTGTTAACTGAACTGAAGTCAACATCAATACTTTACTCATCATATTTAATTTTATATAGTAAGGCTTTGCAATCATTGATTAGTCCAAGTTGTATTTTATCAAGACTTATTCCCATTTATCATACGTGATACTATTCCTTTGTTATCAGTAATTTCAGCACGTATCACCCCTATTAAATGACTAAGGATATAAAAATAGATTAGGTATTGGGTGAAACTATGTACCTTTTTAATGCTCCTGTGAATATCTTTTAGAAAAGGTACATCTTCAAATGCAAGGCCAAGCCCTGTTATTGCCATTAGAATAATTATAATATAAAAGAAGAGATAACCATATTTAGCAAGAAGATAATGACGTTTATCAAATTTTTCTGTATCATTAATAAATGCAAAGCTCAAGGCTTTTTTAATTTTGTTCTTCAGTCTTTGTTCTTTAGGATTGCTGACCTCAATTATTATTCTACTTAATAGTAAAAAGCATAAGCCGTATCCGAGCCAGGTATGCACCTCCCAGAGTTTGTCGTTATATTCATGAGCTACTGCTTTTGCCTGTTCGGGAGTTACCGTGCCTCCCTTTTCTTCTATTTGCGCCTGTATCATCGGAATGTTAGGTCTTGTTTTAAATAAGGTGGACGCAAACAATACGGTTATTAGCGAAGAAGTAATTACTGCAAAAAAAGTCCAATGCCATATTCGTATTGCTAACGAATGTTTTTCATTAAAGAGAGAGGAAGATGAGTCCATTTATTTATTATAGTTTTTAAAATTACTTTGAATCTAATAATGCAAGAATATTATTATTTATAAAAGGCAAACATAAAAATTCGCCCGCCATTAATTAAAATGATGGGCGAATTTCTTATTAATTAACTATTGAATTATCAACTTCTCTACTTTCGTTTCCGTTCCATAATCCAATTTAATATAATAAATACCTTTTGACATTTCTTCCAGATTTATTTGTTTATTGTAATCACTCACTTTGTTTTTATCTGCTGATTTATAAACTTCTCTGCCTTGAATATCAAGTACCGTAAGTATCAGTTCATCGAAATCGGAATTTGTAATATGAATGGTAAACATTCCATTTGTCGGATTAGGATAAATAGTAATTTCATTTGTCAATATAATTTCTTTTACGCCTACGCAATTATCTACGGTGATACTCTGCATAGCAGTACCGGTACATCCAAGCGCTGTTACTGAATACAACACTGTATCAATTCCTGCTGCAGAAGGAGTAATTGTATTACCCGAAACGCCGTTACCGCTGTATGTTCCACCAGATGGAGTTCCTACAGGCAAAGTAATAGTTCCTGAAGATAAACATACAGTATCAGGGCTGAATGAAGCCAATGTTACAACTGGTATTGGATTTACTGTTACCGTTACCGAAGCTGTATTATGACATGCGTTTCCATCGGTACCTGTTACAATATATGTTGTTGTAGCAGTTGTAGGAAATCCAACTCCATCTGTTACACTGTTATTCCAAGTATAGGATATTGCGCCGCCTCCAGTCAATGTATCCAAAGTACCTGCACATACAGGACCCAAAGTGGTTGCACTTGCAGTAACTGTCGGCAATTGATTTACAGATACTGTTGATACTGCCGTACTTGAACAACTGCCGCTGGTAGCAGTTAGAGTATAATTTGTTTGTGTAGTCGGGCTTGCAGTAGCTGTTCCTGCGCCGGTTGCTGCAGCTCCGGTACTCCAGGTATAAGTATTGCCTCCATTAGCAGTTAAGTTAGCCACATCTCCAGCACATATTGTAGGAGAATTTACAGTAATGTTAAGAGCTGTAACTACTGTCACTGTTGATACAGCCGTATTAATACAACCCAAGTTAGAAGTTCCTGTTACAGTATATGAAGTGGTGGTGGAAGGAGTTGCAAAAGCAGTATTAATTCCTGTACTTCCTGCTCCTGTACTCCAGGTATAAGTTGCAGCTCCATTAGCAACTAAATTTGCAGTGCCTGCAGTACAAATAGTTGGGGAATTGACAGTAACATTTGGTATCGGATTAAATGTAACTGTTGCTACCGCAGTTCCCGAACAGTTACCAGTTGTACCTGTTACAGTATAGGATGAAGGAGCTGAGGGAGTGGCTGCTGCTGTATTTACTCCTGTAGATGATGCGCCAGCACTCCATGTATAGGAAGTAGCACCATTAGCTGTAAAATGAGCAACATATCCCGGACATACAGAAGGTGAATTTACCGTTACTGTCGGCGATTGAATTACTGTAACAACTTTTATAGAGGAATTGGTACAGCCATTCATATCTGTTCCTGTTACTGTGTAAGTTGCAGTTGCAGTTGCAATAAATGCAACACCATCAGTTATTCCGTTACTCCAATTATAACTTGAAGCACCACTTCCTGTCAATATTTCATTGCTGCCGGAGCATACAGGATTTATTGAAGCGTTTGCTGTTACATTCGGCAATTGGTTTACAGTTATTGTAGCTGTATTAGTATTTACACAACCGTGAATATCTGTTCCGGTAACAGTATAAGTTGTGGTGGTGGTTGCAGGGAAAGAAACTCCATTGGTAATACCATTACTCCAAACATAAGAAACAGCTCCTCCAGCTGTAAGTGAATCGTTACTGCCGGCACATATAGGATTGATTGAAGCAGTTGCAGTTACCGCTGGCAATTGGTTTACAATAACTGTTGCAGTTGCAGTATTTGAGCAGGAGTTTCCATCTGTACCTGTAACTGTATAAGTTGTAGTTGCAGTTGAAATAAATGCAGCACCATTTGTAATCCCATTACTCCATGCATACGATATAGCACCTCCTCCTCTCAAAGTATCATTACTGCCTGCACATATTGGGGATAAAGAAGCAGTAGCAGTTACAACAGGCAATTGATTTACCGTCACTGTTGATACTGCCGAACTTGTACAGCTTCCGCTTATTGCCGATACTGTATAAGTTGTTAAAGTAGTTGGGCTTGCTGTTGCAGTTCCGCTTCCTGTAGGGGTAGCTCCTGCACTCCATGTATAAGTATTTCCTCCGTTGGCAACTAAGTTGGCAGGTTGCCCGATACATATTGTTGGCGAATTTACATTAATATTAAGCACATTACTCACCGTTACAGTTGCTACGGCAGTATTTACGCAGCCGAAACCTGATGTTCCCGTTACAGTATATGATGTAGTGCCTGACGGTGTAGCTGATGCAGTATTTACTCCGGTACTTGTCGCTCCTGCACTCCATATATAAGATGCTCCGCCGCTGGCAGATAAGTTGGCAGTAGCAGTAGGGCAAATCGTTGGAGAATTCACTGTAATGTTAGGCAATTGATTTACAGTTACAGATGCTATCGCAGTACCAGAACAACTTCCAGTGGTTCCGGTAACTGTATAAGTTGTGGTAATGGAAGGAGATGCTGTTGCCGAATCTGCTCCTACCGATGTTGCTCCTGAACTCCATGAATAAGAAGTACCCCCGTTAGCTGTCAGGTGTGCCATATCTCCTGCACATATAGAAGGTGAGTTTACAGTTATCGCCGGCGACTGAATTACTGTTATGTTTTGTGTTGCAGTATTCTGACAGCCGTTAACATCTGTTCCTGTTACAGTATATGTTGCAGTTGTATTTGCAATAAAACCTTGCCCATCAGTAACGCCACTACTCCAAATATATGAAACTGCTCCACCTCCTCTTAATGTATCATTGAGTCCTGAACAAACAGGGTTTATAGATGCGGTAGTTGTTACCGTTGGTAACTGGTTTACATTAACTGTGATTGAATTTGTATTTACACATCCGTTTCCATCTGTTCCTGTTACTGTATAAGTTGTTGTCGCTGATTCAGTAAATGAAACTCCATTGGAAACTCCATTATTCCAGACATAAGAACTTGCGCCGCTGCCGCTTAATGTTTCGCTGTTGCCAATACATATTGGATTGGATGATGCCAAAGCACCTACTGATGGCAATTGATTTACAATAACTGATACTGTATCTGTATTCTTACATCCGTTTCCATCAGTTCCTGTTACCGTATATGTTGTAGTTGTGTTTGCTGTAAAAGCAGTTCCATTGGTAACACCATTGCTCCAGAGATAAGAACTAGCTCCTGCTCCCCTCAATGTATCGCTGCTTCCTGCGCATAATGGCGACAATGATGCTGTTCCTGTTACTGTGGGCAATTGATTTACCGTTACTGTTGTAGTGGCAGTATTAGTACATCCGTGCGAATCGGTACCTGTCACAGTATATGTTGTAGTGGTGCTTGCCGGAAATGCAACTGCATTGGTTACTCCATTGCTCCATGAATAACTTGTAGCATTACCTCCTCCTGTAAGAGTTTCGTTGCTTCCTGTACATATCTGTGTCAATGAAGAAGAAGCTGTTACCGTCGGCAATTGGTTTACTGTTATAGCGACGGAAGCTGTATTAATACATCCGTGAATATCTGTTCCTGTTACCGTATATGTTGCGGTTGCATTATCAGGAAAAGCAATTCCGTCCGTTACGCCTCCGGTCCATTTATAAGTGGATGCGCCTCCGCCTGTAAGTATTTCACCGCTACCTCTGCATATAGGATTTGAAGATGCAGACGCTGTTACTGTAGGCACCGGATTTACCGTTACTGTTATTACCGAAGTAGCCGAGCAGAAAGTTGTTGTATTATATCCAGTTACAGAATAAGTAGTAGTAGTGGTTGCTGTAAAAGGAGTTCCACTTGTTACTGTTGGATTCCAAAGATAAAAATTTGCATTGCCGGTAACTGTTAATGTTTCACTCTTTCCTGCACATATCGGATTTGCTGATGAAGTAACATTTACTGTCGGTGCAGCATTTACAGTAACTGTTGAAACTGCAGTACCCGGGCAGCCTGAAGCAGTACCTGTTACAGTATAGGATGTTGTTGCAGTAGGAGCAGCAGTAGCAGTATCGTGTCCTACAAAGGTAACGCCTGACGACCAGGAATATGTAATACCAGGAGCGGTACTGTTTGCAATAAGAGTTGTGGTTGCTCCCGAACAGATAGTAGTCGAATTAACAGTAACAACCGGTGCAGGATTTACTGTAACTGTTGATACTGCAGTATTTGCACAGCCCAAATTAGATGTTCCGGTAACAGTATATGATGCAGTAGTATTAGGAGATGCCGTAGCAGTATTTACTCCTGTTGAAGTAGCTCCTGTGGACCAAGTGTAACTCGTTCCTCCATTTGCGGTAAGAGTTGTAGCATTGCCGGGGCATATTGCCGGCGAATTAACAGTAATTGTTGGTAATTGCAGCACCGTAACAGTTGCAACAGCAGTATCTATGCAAGAACCTGAGTGTCCGGTAACAGTATAAGTGGTAAGTGTGGTAGGCGCGGCAGTAGCAGAATCGATGCCGATAGAAGTGGCACCTGCCGACCAGGTATAAGTATTCGCACCACCGGCAACAAGCGCTGCTGTTTCTCCTGAACATATTGACGGCGAATTAACCGTTACAGTTAAACTTGAAACCACATTCACAGTTGCAGCAGCAGTGCTTGTGCATCCATTTGCAGTTCCGGAAACGGTATATGTAGAAGAAGTAACAGGAGAGGCATACGCCGTATCATTATTACCGGGTGAAGTAGCACCTGCCGACCAGGTATAAGTAGCAGCGCCGCTTGCAACAAGTGTAGCAGTGCCTCCGTTACAAATGGTTGGTGAATTAACCGTAACGTTTGGCGAATTGTCAGTAACCGTGGCTACTGCAGTGCCTGAGCAACCTGAAGCAGTACCGGTTACAGTATAAGATGTTGTGGCTGTTGGGGATGCAGTTGCAGTATCGTGCCCCACAAAAGCAGCGCCTGCTGACCAGGTATAAGAAGTTGCACCACCGGCAACCAATGTCGCTGATTGTCCTGTACATATTGCTGGTGAATTTACTGTAACTGTTGGAAGTGCAGTTACCGTAACAGTTGCTATGGCTGTGCCGCTACAAGTACCTGACGTTCCGGTTACTGTATAAGAAGTGGTATTGTTTGGATGAGCAGTAGCCGTATCATTCCCCGTAGCTCCTGCCGACCAGGTATAATTAGAAGCACCGCTGGCAATTAGAGTTGCAATACCTCCTCTGCAAATAGCAGGTGAATTTACCGTAACCGTTGGTGATGGATTAACAGAAACTAAAGCCACTGCTGTATTTGTACACGTTCCTGTAGTACCGGTAACAGTATAAGAAGTTGTTGTTGTTGGGCTGGCAGTAGCGGTAGTAGCTCCGGTAGAAGTAGCACCGGCTGACCATGTATAAGTTGTTGCACCACTCGCAGTAAGAGTTGCTGCGCGTCCCGAACAAATGGTTGGTGAGTTGACAGTTACATTAGGTGTATTGTCATGAACTGTTGCCACGGCTGTACCTGAGCAGCCTGCAGCTGTTGTGCCTGTAACGGTATAAGTTGTGGTAGCAGCAGGAGATGCGGTAGCAGTGTCATGCCCTACAAAAGTAGCACCTGCCGACCAGCTATAGGTAAGACCGCCGGTAGTACTGTTTGCAATAAGTATAGCTATTTGTCCTGTACATATTGTTGGAGAATTTACCGTAACTGTAGGTGGATTAACAACAGTAACTGTTGATACTGCTGTTGCGGAACAGCCACCTGTAGTTCCTGTTACTGTATAAGTAGTAGTGTTATTAGGAGCAACAGTAGCAGAATCGCTGGTTCCTATTGGAGTAACACCTGCTGACCAAGTATAAGAAGTTGCTCCGCCGGCAACAAGAGTAGCGGTAGTGCCAGGACCGGCAGCCCTGCAAATTGTCGGTGAATTTACAGTAACCGTTGGTAGCGGATTTACAGTAACCGTAGCTACTGCGGTATTGGAACACGTACCTGAAGTTCCGGTAACTGTATATGATGTTGTTGCGGAAGGATGAGCTGTAGCTGTATTAGGCCCTGATGAAGTAGCTCCTGTAGACCATGTGTATGTGGTTGCTCCACCTGCCGTTAGTGTTGCAGTCTGCCCTGGGCAAATTGCAGGTGAATTAACTGTTACATTTAATGACGTAACTACAGTAACAGTAGAAACGGCAGTATTGGAGCAGGCTCCTGAAGTTCCGGTAACAGTATAAGATGTAGTGGCGGCAGGAGATGCAGTTGCAGTATCGTGTCCAACAAAAGTAGCTCCACTCGACCATGTATAAGTTGTTGCCCCGCTCGCAACAAGTGTTGCTGTTCCACCTATACATATTGTAGGTGAATTGACTGCAACCGGCAACGGATTTACAGTAATTGTGGACACTGCAGTTCCGGAACACGTTGCAATTGTAGCCGTTACGGTATATGTCGAGGTAACAGTAGGGCTTACCGTGGCAGTATCGTGTCCTACAGCTGTTACTCCTGCTGACCATGAATAAGCAGCAGTTCCTGTTGTTCCTGTTCCTAAAGGTGCTATAAGTGTTACTGTCTGTCCCGGACAAATAGTTGCTGAATTGACAGTAACAGTAGGTGGACGAGTTACAGTAACTGTTGATACTGCTGTTGCCGAACAACCTCCCGCAGTTCCTGTAACAGTATATGAAGTAGTATTAGCAGGATTCGCAGTTGCGGTATCGTGCCCTACAACAGTGGCTCCTGCTGACCATGTATATGTGGCAGCTCCATTCGCAACAAGAATTGCAGGTGTACCTCTGCAAATTCCCGGTGAATTAACTGTAACTGTTGGTGGTGCATTAACAGTAATTTTTATTGCTGTAGAAGTATCGGAACTTCCTGAACAGGTTACCGCACAATTATAATAAGTAGTAGAAACAGCAGTTGGGGTTATTGTTAATGTACTCAATGTATCATTAGTGATATTAGCAAAAGTAATACTGTCTGGGGAAGACATCCATTGATATTTTACTCCTGAGCCTGCTGTGGCATTTTGCAGCGATAGCGTAAAATTAGTTCCTGTACAAACTGTAGCAGCAGTTGATAATGTATTGCCCGGTGCAGGTGTTCCTGAGCATGGTGCCGGCATAGTGTAATTAATTATCAATGACGGCACGGCAAAATTATAAGTTCCGGAATTCCCAAGTACTAAGGAAAAGCAGGCATAATTTGCAGCCTGTTGTCCTGTTAAATAATTCAGCAACGATGTTGCGGTTGCCGCTGAACCGCCTGTGGGTCCATTTGTTTGAAGAGTTAATGGATGAGTACCGCTCCAAGAACCGGTAAACAAATTCGTTGTTGCTCCTCCTGTGGCACATCTGCTGTATAAAGTAGTGCCTGTTAACAACGATATATCATCCGTAGCTTTATTCAATTGATTGGTTGTCGCTGTTGAATTTGTTGTGCCGGCAGCAGTACTGTAAATTAAATTAGCACTTGTAATTGTTGCTCCTGTGGGCACGGAAGATAAATTGAATTTAAACCAGCCCCTTGTATTAAAACCTGTAGAGGTAATACCCGTTAAATTATTCGCTGTCTGCGTACCTATAATATTTACCTTTCCATAACTTGCAGGTGTTAATGTTACTACCGTTTGCGCCATAGATGCCGGTATCAGCATACTCAAAATTAATCCGCAGATTAATGAACTTAATGGAATCGCCTTTCTTTGTGACTTCTTTGTAATTTTTCTCATGATTATTTATTTAAGGATGTTATTAATTAATTCTTTTAAGGGGAAGCAAAAGTAATCTTTATTGGATGCGATTCAAATATATTTTTCATTAATAGATTATAGTGTGTATTTTAAAGGTAAAGATTCTAAATTCTATCAATTCATTGGTTTTATATAGAAAATGTCTAAATAGTATTTCTTTTTCGGAATATATACAAACAATGAATTATTGTGAAAAATATTAAATGGTATTTCAGAAACAAATAAAATCAAGCATAGAGTCAGACTAAAATTTATGAAGTTGTGGGTACTGATTCTTTTCAGTACCTTTGAGATGTTTTAATAAGTGAAATGAAAGTCCTTACTTCAACTATAATTTTTTTTGTTATTATATTTTCTGCTATTGCTGGTAATTCTCAGACAGATTCAATAAAAGCAAAACGCAATCACGACTATCAGATATATCTGAAACAACCTGCGAAAGAAATCAAATTATTGATGTATGAAAAAAACTTCCTGCCGATACAAGGTAAGCTTTCAGAAGACAAAAAGTCAATTATCATAAATAATTATGAGCAGGGAACACGAGTGCATATCAAGGTAATATATGAAGATGGAACGGTTGATGAGTTTATAAAAAGTCCCTGCTTTATTGACCCTGTTATTTAAAAGAAGAAAATGAATTACATGTTATTTTTATTTTTTAAAAATTCAGAAAAATTTAATTTCGAATAAAAGTAAAATAGAGTAATACTCTTGTTTTCACATTATAGTACAAGCTCTTTAAACAAACGTTTAGTAGTTTGTTCGAGATTATTACTTAAACCGGGATGTGTTTTTGAAGTTTGAATAACAGAACTGCGCACAGCTGTTAACCATCTGAAACGGGAAGGAACATCAAGCAATGCTATCGGTCCGCATTTTTCAGCACCCATTGCTATTTTTTCAAAGGATTGTAAATTCAACTGTATCTGTTCAATATCTATATCATTAGCAAGCAGACATAGTTTTTTTTCATCTATCTTATAAAGCACCTTGATATATTTCTCTTTTTTGCAAAAAAGAATGATACCTGCATTCAGAAATTCCTCCCTTTCTGCAACTGGCAAAATGCGTATTACAGCATATTCATATAAGTACTTCTCTTGCATTTTTAGCTTCTTTTGTAAATGTTTCTGAATGGCTTAATCGGGTAATTAAAAACCGAAAATATATTTCTCTTAATTGTTCAGGTGTTTCATCGGTACCTTCCCAATGCAGCCATTCATCAGGTATAAGAGACACTATTGTTTTAATTTTTTCCACTGTGATTAGTTGTTTGAATTCATCATTTACTTCCATTAGCATATCCGCCTTTGGTAATAATACATGATCTTTAATCAATTCGAACGGGCTTTTTGCATGCGTTTCCCAATTGGTAAACGAATGATGAAAATACAGACAGGCACCATGATCAATCAACCATAACTCTTTGTGCCACATCAGCATATTTGTATTTTTAAAGGTACGGTCCACATTAGTAATAAAAGCATCCAGCCATACAATCTCTGAAGCCAGCCGTGGAGCTACTTTGGTAACTACAGGGTCAAAATTAATTGCACCGGATAAAAAATGAAGTGCCAGATTTAATCCTTTACTTCCTTTAAGCAAATCCTGAATTTCTTCATCAGCTTCTGTTCTGCCAAATGCTTCATCAAGGTTAGCAAATACCAGCTCGGGAACTTGCAGCCCCAGCATACGTGCAATTTCTCCACCTATCAATTCAGCGATTAATGCTTTGGCTCCATGTCCGTTGCCTCTGAATTTCAGTACATACTTAAAATCATCATCCGCCTCTGCCAAAGCAGGCAATGAGCCTCCTTCGCGCAGAGGTGTAATATATCGGGTAACATTTACTGTTCGTAACGGAGTAGTATTTCGCATCGTTTATTGATATTTCCTTGGTATATGCCTTTTGTTTTTTGAAATATAAAAACACAAGTATAATTATTAAAAAACCGATGATTCAAAAATACATATAAATATTCGGGTGGGGATAGTTTAATGAAATTGAATTAAGGTCCATTAGCTTTAATTACTTTTCAATTCATGATTCAATTTTGCAGATAATTATTTACTGTTTAAATTCTATTCAAAAGAATTTGTTTATTATAAGTAACCAAATTGTTTTTCGGCGAATCCAAATTTATATTTCATCAAACCTAACCTTTATTATCCAATAAAGCGGTATTTATTATTTATTAATGAAATAAAAGCGGATTAATGTTTTTAATGGATTACCTTTGAAGGAAAATGGAAAAATTTACTGAAGAAGAATTTGTTGAAATTCGTGAAATAATGAGTAATCAGTTACGATTTTATTTGCCCGAAAACAGAGCGTATTTTGATAGTCTTGAAGAAAAGGATAAGCTTCAGTATTTTGAAATGAAAGACGGAACCTCAATGATAGTGGATAATCCAAACTGCATATTTGATAATTGGGATGCTAAATATCATCCGGTAATAATGTTGTTATTTGCGTTACTTAATAATGGAAACGTAACTAAAATAGATACTGATCAATGTACTCCTGCAATGATTAAATTGCTTGATCTTATGTGTGAGTTAAAATTATTTAATAGAACGAAGTTGCCTAACTCAAGAATAATTAGAACGGTAATTATCCAGTGCTTCTTCTTCTTCAAACCAAATGGCAGGTTCAAACGCATCATCAAAAAAATTCATTAAATCAACAAGGTTATTAAATACCCTATAATACCAACCTTCGTAATTATAAATGTAAAACAATATATTGGTCGTTGTATTTGTTACCAATACTGTTTCTATGATGCGCGAAGCGCGCAAGTATTCTGTTGATATAGTTAACTCAGTTTAAATTAATTTTATTCACTTTTAATTTTTGTGATTGATTTTGCCTGCTCGTAGTAATTTTAGAGGATTCTTTTAAATTCTCATTTTTATTTATTGTCTCTTTCAATTTTGATATCACATTTTCCTTTATTTTTCTTTTTTTACGTTTATCTTCTATGTCAATTCGATCTAAGTATACTAACGCAAAATAAGCTGAACTGTCTTCTTTAAAGTCTAATAAATAGCCGGGAGTTTTCTTTATTATTTTGTGAAAATCAATTCCAATATCCTGCAATTTATTCCATCCATCTAAAAAAGGCAAATCGGGTTTTTCCTGTTTCCTCAGGTCTTTAATTACATTTTTCATGTTATTACATAGTTTAATTAGAATAGCTGCCAATTCTTTAATTAAAATAGTTTCTTCAATATTGAATTTAAGCGGATTATTGATTACTGTTTTCATCTTTTTTAATTTTCATCAAACCTAACCTTTATTATCCAATAAAGTCGTATTTATTATTTATTAATGAAATATAAGCTGCGTTCTATTATTATCCTACTACCTTTGAATAAAAATAAAATGACAGAAATAGAAAGACATATATTAACTACCTTGAAAGAAATGGGTAATGAGATAAATTTTATTAAGGAAGAACTAAAAAACATAAATCATAAATTAGGAATTAAGAACCGAAAGGCAGAACAGTTAGCTGTTTTAAAAAATAGATTTCTTCCTCCTTTTGATATAAAATCAATAATGATTAATCCGGTAGAAAAGGCTATTGCAAATACAATAGAGAATTTATGCATTAGTGTTCAGGAATGTGATTTTTCGGTAAAGGCTTATAATGTTTTTAGAGAAGCTAAATGCAAATATCTGGCAGATGTAGTAATTTGTGGCGGAGACTTTCATAAAAGGCGAAACATGGGTATTAAAAGTATTAAAGAAATTGAACTTGTACTAAAAAATTATGGCTTAAAATTCCGCCACAACTCTTCGTTTTGACTTAATTTTACAAATCAATTGTAATTATATAACCACCTCCAATAAGTAATTATCTACTGCGGCTTCTTCTTCAAACCATACGGCTGGTTCAAAAGCATCATCAAAAAAGTTATTTAAATCAACAAGGTTATTAAATACCCTATAAAACCAACCTTCGTAATTATAAATGTAAAACAATTTATTGGTTGTTGTATTTGTTATCAATACTGTTTCTATAGTGCGCGAAGCGCGCAAGTATTCTGTGGATATTGTTTGGATGGCGTTCATTTTAAAGGTGTTTTCTTTTCCATTTGTTTTCTTCTGTTGGTATTTCGTTACTTACAATCTTTATTCCTTTATTGTTAAATATTTGTTCTATTATTTCTTCTTTACAATCAAACTGCATTGCTAAATCTTTTAATTCAACCTTACCTTTTAAATATCTTTTTATCATTTCAGAAACCTTCTCGGGAGATATATAGTCTTTTTTTGCTCTTTTTATTGTTGGGAAAACATCTTTATAGTCAGTTAATACTTCAATAATATCAAGTAAAACAGTAGGATTTATTTTTATTTGTTGTACTTCAGTTTTATTTCCTTCCTTTTTTATTGTTTGTGTTATCGCCACATACATAGCATCATTATTATGCTTTACTAAATCAATTAAAAAAGTGCTTTTATCATACTCTAATAAAGTAGTTTTAATTTCATCTTTCATTTTAGGTTGGTTTTATATTTCATCAAACCTAACCTTTATTATCCAATAAAGTTGCATTTATTATTTAGTAATGAAATAAAAGTGAGAGGTAATTAGTTATATAAATATCCGCAAACAAATAGTTGCTTCGTCTTCTTCAATAAATGATTTCTTTAAATCAATTTCTAATTTCATATTGTCAATCAAATAAAGTTGAAGTTCATTTTGTTCGTAAATTGAATAATATTGAATTTCGTTATTCTTATTTTTAAAATAATATATTTTAGAAGAATCAATATTTCCGTTACTAACTTCTTCTGAAGCAATGTTTGAATAAACAAGAAGATGAATAAAATTGAAAAATTTGTATTTAATAGGTTCTTCACCACACAAAGAATCGAATCGTTTGATTTCTTTTTCTTTGGTAATATATTCTTTAATTGAAGAAACATTCTTTAAAAAAACATTTAGACCTAAATCAGCAATAATACTAGAAAAAATGCTATCAATTAAAATTAAATTTAAATACTGCACATCGCTATCAAAGGAAATAAAAGATGAAGTATTAATGTTCGTTAAATCTGATAAAGATTTTACGGAATTAAAATCTCTAACGTAATATACAATATTATATTCTGCAAATGTTATATCTTTTAAATGAATGAAGTTTGCTTTTGGTGCTTTGATTTTCCAATCATTCAATTCTTGTGTGGTTATGTTCATTTCAAAATTTAATTTTTAAGCATTTGATTATGTTTTTTTAAAAACTCTTTATTTGGCAAAAACTTATCTGGCAAATAAATTTGTTTCCCTTCAAATGCAAGGAAATTTTGTTTAATACTTAGTGAATTTTCTTTTTTCTTAAAAATATTTGATACTTGTATAGTATAATCATCAGCACTAATAGTAATTAAGTGTGCATCGAATGCTTTGTCATGCAGAGCATTTAAAGCAATTCCATTCATAGGGTTTAATCTGTTTTTTTCATCATCGCTCCAAGGCATTATATGACTTGCGATTAATAATTCAGGATTAGCAATACCTGTTATACAACATTTATAATTATAATTTGCCATAATTATTGTGCGAAAAATATTTTGATTGACTCTTGTTTTCACTAACCTTTCTTTCGTCAACCCTTCTTTATTAAAATCAAACAAATCCAATTCGTTTAGTTTTTCAATAGTTGTATTTTTATATTTAGCCAAAAGTTTTTCACTTTCAATTAATCGTGAACTCCAATCATTATTAAACTCGTTCCAAATTTCTTTGTCTAGTTTTCCAATGTTTGGAAGTCCACCAACACCTCTAGCTTTAAGTGTTGGGTCTAAGCTTCCAAAATTTCCTAATTTAAAAACAACAGAAGATGGACTTCTTCCTATTAAAGCAGCCAACTCCTTAATTTTAGGATTGCCCGCTGACATTTTCCCAAACTCCATTTTGCAATACAAATTAATCGCAAGTATTAATTCGTCTCTTGTCCAAAGTCTTTGTCCTTCTTTCATTTTTTTTATTCGGTAAAGGTCTTAATTAATTAATACAAAACAATAAATAAAAACTTCCTTACCGCCATCTCTACTTTAGTGTCCTTGCTTTTTATTGCAGACATATTTCGGCTGCGCTGCTGGATGGTGAGTACATCTGCCATATTTCGACAAGCTAACTTCAAGAATTTCTACAAGTTCAATACAGGTAGTACAAAGGTATTACCTGTAAAATAATAAAGCATTAATTATCACTTGGCATTTTGAAGTCAGTAATTTCTATTTTATTAAGTTGTGAAATAGCTTTTTTAAATTTTACGTTTCCTTTCATCAATGTCTTTAATTCTGTAATCATACTCTGAAAACATTTAAGCATATAATTGTTTCCTGCTTTCATTTGTTCGGGAGTTAAATCAGGAAACATATTGCAGATAGCCTTTTCTACTTTAATAAATATAGGGTTTAAATAAAATTTAGAACAAATATCTATAGCTGTTATTATCTGAATCATTTCATCCAATGAGAAATTAAATGTTTCTCCTTCTTGAGTATTATTAATACGTATTAAGAGTGAGTCAGCATAATTTTCATCCAGCAATCCCGTTCTAATCCATTGTTGTTTTACGGCTGGGTCGGTAGCTCTGTTTACAAAGCAAAAAAATTGTCGTGTGCCAACTATAGCCTGTATGTATATATCTTTTACGTGTTCGGTGCAGGGCAGCGATATGATTTTAGCCATATTGTTTTTTGTTTAGGTCAAAGGTCTTAATAAATTAATACAAAACAATAAATAAACCAATTCCGGTTTGGTGTCCTTGTTTTTTATTGCAGCCATTCTTCAGAGAAGAACAGGTTATTCGAACTTAGCTGCTGGGTGGTGAGTACCTCTGCTATTGGTTAAATTCGGGAACAGTATTTTAAAACATATCAGATTCGAATTCTGTAATTTCCAGTTTGCTTATTTTAGAAATAGCAATCTTAAATTTTGCATTTCCTTTCATCACCTTTTTTATCTCTGCTATCATGCTTTGGAAACTGCCAAGTATATGTGTAAAACCGTTTTTAATGTGTTCGGGTGTAACCTCTTCAGAATCTTCCATCATAAATTTTTCTACCTTTTGGAACATCGGGCTCAGATAAAATTTGCAGCAGATATCC
>CAIQBY010000326.1 GCA_903870175.1 uncultured Bacteroidota bacterium | reverse complement strand
CAATCAACTATTTTTTCAAAGTAATCAACTCCAATGTGTAACGAGCTACCTATTTTTACAAGTGAGCTTGTTGTTTTCGAAATTGAGCTTGTTGTTTTCCAAAGTGAGCTTGTTGTTTTCCAAAGTGAGCTTGTTGTTTTCTAAAGTGAGCTTGTTGTTTTTAAAAGTAAGCTACCTATTTTCGAAAGTAAGCTTGTTATTTTTTGAAACGAGCTCGTAAAACTGAAAAACAAGATGATAATTTTATTCAAATGCCTCTGAACGTCAATAAAAAGAAAAAAAATAACCACGATTTTGAAAATTACTTTGCTTTATTGGCAATGGTTTCGAGCGTTTTATTTTTAAATTAAGGGTACTTTAGACCTAAATTACATTTTGACGATTGGATTTGGATTTATTAAAAAAAATTGTAATATCATTGCACCGCCTTAAAATAGCAAGGCGAAAAAATGAGTAAAAAAAATAAACAATTAAAACCTGAGTCCTTGGCTATAGCTGACTGTACCACAGGTGAGAGAAAAGTTTCCCGCTCTGCGATTAAAAAGGAAATAATAACAAAAGAAAAAACCTACACCGAAAAGCTGTATGTGTTTTTAGCGTTAGCTGCCAAAAAAGCTAAAGAAGGAAAGGAGGAATTGGAAGAAGAGGAGGAAGAGGAAGAATTAATAAAACTTACATTAAAAGAAAAGGCGAAAATAAAGGCAGAAACAAAAGCTGCCAAAAAAGCGCTGGCACCTGCGCCGATAGATAGTTTTGCAAACATATCGCCTGCACCTGCCTTGGCAAAAATGTCGTTAATTAAAATGGCAAATTACGTTGGCGACCGTCTTACACGTATCGATGCGGTTACTGAATTTGATAATTGCTCTCCATCTGTGTCTTTTTGTTCAGATATACTTGACAACTTAGTTTCAATAGTAAGTATTGATGCTAAAGACCGTACCTCCTCTCAGAAAATAGATTTGAAAGTATATGCCAAGCAAATGCGCCAGAATTTTATGCTAATTGCCAATAGCTGTGCTGCACTATCGATTGGTAATATCAAATTGTTTGGTCTTACAAGCATTGCTACCCGTGGCAAAGGGTATATACACAAAAAACAATTGGATGCCTGCGAATTCAAACTCTCTGCCAAGGCCGGAAAAGGAAAAATTCGCGTTGTTATAAAAAAGATGGACTATGCTCGTAATTATACGGTGTTTTATGGTGTAGGTGCGTATGATAAAGCAACTTGGAACTCAAAAACAGGAACGGCAATTCAGACAATTTCCGAATTTTTGGTTCCGGGGCAATTGACTAACTTTTTTGTGGTTGCCAATGGATATGCTGGTCCGGGTGTAGAAAGTGACCCACAAGGAATTAATGTTCCTTTTAATTAAGTAAGGAAATATGGAACGCAGATGACGCTGATGGAGCGGATTGAAAAGGATTTAAAATTTGAAATCATATTAATCTTAAAATTTGTCATCCTGAGCTCCGCCTGTAGTGAGCTTGTCGAACTATCGAAGGGATGCGTCATCAGCGTTCCATTTTTTTAAAGAATAAATTATGTAACATTAAGTTGTTGCATTAAATGTGAAGTAGATTAAAGGATAAAATTTATGGTGATAAAAAAGCTATGAAATTTTGAAGGAGAAAAGAAAAAGAACACTCTCTGCATTTTTATAAAGTCGAAACTAATTTAATGAACAACTATAATGAGCATACCATTTATCCCCATTAAATCTATTGAGGTATTTAATAAAACAGGCAAAATTAAACTGTTTTTATGCGACATCTTGTTTTTAGCAAGTACCAAAAATGGCTGCAGAATTACCGACAGAAATAAAATAGAATACACCTGCCCTAAAACTTTAAAGCAACTCAAAAAATTATTCAGAGGAAATGGTTTTCTGAAAATTAGCCGAAGTCTGCTCATCAATATGAATCATATTGCAGAAGAGATTCATGAACTATTCAACAGTAAAATAATAAAACTTTTTGGTGGTTTAAAATTCGAAGTTTATGCTCCGCTCGCCGAAAAAGTAAAAAAGCTATTCGATTTAAAACGAATAAAAAACTGGCTTGACTTCAGGAAGCTGAAAAGGAGATATTGAGTAATGAAGTTTAAAGTTGGAAAGTTGAAAAGTTGCCGCAGGTGAATAACACAACTTATAAACTTTTAACTGAATAACTTTAAACCCGAGAAAAACGAGATAAACTATCCTAATAAGTAAGGAGGGGGAGGTTGTTTATCAGCTTTGTCATTATCGATTGATATATAATACTTACCACCTAGTTGATAATCATTTTAAGAAAATCAAGATTAAATTAGGTTTTCGATAAAACAATTATTCAATTTGTACTCTAAAAAATAAAAATTATAACATGCATCTTATGTTATAAAAAACAAAAAAACAAAATCTAAACCAACAATTTTAAAATGAAAAAAATTATTACAATTTTAATTATTGCATTGTCAATTAATGCAATTGCACAAACAGCTTATGTAACCAACAGCACTGACGGTACCGTATCCGTAATCAATGTTCCCACCAGTACTGTTACCTATACAATCACAGTAGGTTCATTTCCGTGGGGAGTATCAGTAAGTGCAGATGGTACCAAAGTGTATGTTACCAATGATAATGACGGTACTGTAAGTGTTATAAACACAGCTACACATTCCGTTTCGGCAACGGTACATGTTGGTGTAGGCCCTGTAGGTGCAGCCGTTACGCCTGACGGAACAAAAGTATATGTTACCAATGGCGGTACTAATACAGTAAGTGTAATTACCACAGCTACTGATACCGTTACCTCTACCGTTACAGTAGGCAGTTTTCCTTATGGTGTAGTGGTTACTCCGGACGGAAGCAAAGTGTATGTCACCAATTCCACAGGCAATACAGTCAGCGTTATCAATACT
>CAIQBY010000325.1 GCA_903870175.1 uncultured Bacteroidota bacterium | reverse complement strand
TTCGGAGCGTTACCTCCGCGTTGAGAGACTTTCACTCTCTGGGTGTCTTTTAATTAAATAAAAGAACTATATTTGTCATTCGAGGCGCACACAAAAAGTCCGTTGGCACTTAAGCAGTAGCCAACGGACTTTAATCCGGTTATAATAACTAATAAAAAAAGTAAGTTATATTTTAGCACTCCGAGGAGAATTATACCCCTCGTGCGAGCAATTTATGGTTGTTAAATTTTTCATTTTTCTTTGATGATTATTTTTTTTCGGCATGTTTTGCTATAATATATTTAATTAAATATATTATAGTTAAAGTTAATGTACCTAAGAAAAATATAAGACCAATATATGCACTTGCAAATAACATTAAAATAAGACTAACAAATGCTCCTATTGCCCATACCCACCAAAGTCTGCCAGGACGATGCTGAGTTTCCACTGGTAAAAAGCTTTTGTGCTTAATTGTTTGGACGAAATTTTCTTTTGATTTTGCTGTTAATAATGATTGTTTCCAACTTTCTATAGATATAGTCTGGTAATTAGAAGCAGAAAAAGGCTTTTTATTAATGATAGAATTGGAAGGTGAATTTTCTGTCTCTTTCGCTTCAACAATTGAAATAACTGCTTTGCGTCCTATATTATTTTCTTCATTATTTGCAGTTACTGTCTCGTATTTTGTATTCTCTGATTCCACAGATTTATTTATTACTTCAGTTGAAGCAGTTTGGAAATTATAATATTTCCTTTTACCAAAACCACTATATGTTGAACATGAACTAATAGTAACGGTAACAAGTGCGAGTAGAGTTATCTTTTTTATCATTATTGCGTTTTTTAGTTATAGATTAATTTGATTTGTTTATACAAACTGAATGTTTTGGAGTGTTGAGAAGATGTTTAGGGTCGTAAACTCCTTTTCCTTTTATTATCATCTTGCCTCCATTGAAATAGATTGTTTTATTTATTATAATATCGTCATGTGATGTTATTAAATGGCTGCGTGTCCAGCTTAGTTCGCTACCAGATACAGCGTCGCAATCAAAAGTATAATTGCGTTTAGGTCCACTTGCAGGTTTGGTTAACATCCCATCGCTAAGCCCATTCCAAGCATCTCCTTTATCTTGTACTATTGTATATGTACCAGTGTAAGTAAAAACTGAATAAATATATGAATAATTATAGGTTCCTTCTTTAGTTGAATAGTTATAATTGGTTAAGAATGTGCTTGGAATATTAGGGTCAGAAGTATAAAAGCTAGTAGTATTTCCACTATTATTTAATACCTGAAAATAAGCAAGTCCTAAGTCGCCATCTTGACAAGATGAAATTGAAATTACTGATAGTAACATCAGTATATTAATTTTGTTTTTAATTGTTTTCATAATTTTTGATTTTAATAGTTAGTAATAATTAATTGAATTGATAAAAAATTAAAAACGCCTTGTGCAAAAGCACAAAGCGTTTTGGTAATATATTAAAAAAGGTGTTTACTGTTTTACTCTCTCTCTCTCTCTCTCTCTCTCTCTCTCTCTCTCTCTCTACGCAGGCGCGTGTTTCAGAAGGTGCATTACAATGTAAGAATGTTTTCAAGAGGATATGTTTTTAATTTGCGTTGGCTAAAGTACTAAAATTAGTTAATAACTATCTTTTTATTTATTCGTAATGTCCGTGACAACTGATAATAATTATCTCTTCATTTTTTACAGCGTACACCAATCTATGTTCGTGATTAATTCTTCTGCTCCAGCTCCCCTTTAAATTTCCTTTCAACGGTTCAGGTTTTCCTTTACCTTTAAATGGTTCGCGCAAAATTTCTTTTATCAGTTCATTTGTTTTTTCAAACACCTCCTCGTTTTGTTTACTCCAGTCAATATAATCTTTAAATGCCTGTGGCGAGAAGGATACACGTCTCATTTCTTTAATACTGATTGAGAATATACATCAAACTCATCAGCAGTAAAAGTTATGAAATTAGTTTTCTTATTTTTTATTTCTTCCAAAGTATTCTTAATTCTAGTTCTCACAGCCTCTTTATTTTCTTTGCGAAGCTGTTTTACCGGCTCATTATCATTCAAATTTATAGTTATCTGTTTGATGCCATTTTTAGCAACAATATTTTTCAGGTATTCAAATATTGTTTGGTTCAATTCATCAGGGTTCAGTTTTATTATCGTTTCCATCTCTTTTTATTTTCACAAAGATACTTAAGTTATTGAATAATGATTTTTTTATTTGTTGAAAACTACTTTTGTTGTTTCGCAGCTTTTTCATTCCCCATCTTAGCATATTTAATAATCTTCATTTTTTCTTTTGCCAAATAACCAACCACACTATCTTTAAATTCACGTTTAACTTTTTCGTTATTAAATTTGTCTTTTAATCCATACTTATCCAGAAATTCTTCCAACGCTCTGTCCTTAAATCTTTTTATTTCACCGCCAAGTGTCAACGAATAATAATCCATAAACTTTTGGCTACTGTGATCCATACTGTTAGGATTACTGGTACTGAAAGTGTAAGTCCCTTTATCCGATACGGTAACAGACCCTTCCATCCACTTTACATAATAACAAAATGCACCGTTAACAATCACTGCATACCATTCCTTATCATAAAGTCGCATCAAATTTCCTTCACCATCCGACGCCCATTCTTCTCCTAATTCAGATGGTTTTACTTTCTCTTTTTTACCGTTTTTAGAAATCTCTACTCGTTGCACACCCAAAAGCATAGTATAGGTTTCAGGATACCATTCGATATTTTCTACAGGTTTTTTATTATAATAATCTTCTGCTGATTTGTAAAGATTTCCTCGTTGTGCAGAGACAATAAAAGGGATAATTAACAGGACTGAAATAATTGTTTTTTTCATTTGATTTGTTTTTTAATTGTTAGTAATAATTAGTCGGTAATAAATTAAAAACGCCTTGCACAAATGCACAAGGCGTTTAAATGTTTTATAAATAAAAGATAATTTTCTTCATTAGCGTTGGCTAAAGTAAGAAAATTATTTACTTCCCTCCGCGTAGTATTGGAAGAAATAAGGAATAGTTTCAATTCCTTTCAGATAATTAAATACTCCGTAATGTTCGTTCGGTGAGTGAATAGCATCCGAATCAAGTCCGAAACCAAGCAACACAGTATCCAATCCCAATTCGGTTTTAAACATTGCAACAATAGGAATACTGCCGCCACTGCGCACAGGGATAGGTTTTTTACCAAAAGTAGTTTCCATTGCTCTGCTTGCCGCTTTGTAAGCAATAGAGTTACTTGGCGTTACCGCTGCTTCGCCACCATGATGCGGAGTTACTTTTACAGTAACCGAAGATGGCGCAAGTGATAAAAAATACTTCTCGAATTGTTTAAATGTTTTATCAGAATTTTGATAAGGAACTAATCGCATCGATATTTTCGCATATGCTTTAGAAGCAATTACTGTTTTTGCTCCTTCGCCCTGATAACCGCCCCAAATGCCGTTTACATCCAATGTCGGACGAATAGAATTACGTTCGTTTGTAGTATATCCTTCTTCGCCAATTACATCTTTCAAGTCAAGTGCTTTTTTGTATTCATCCAGGCTGAAGGGTGCTTTTGCCATCTCTGCGCGCTCTTCAGCAGATAATACTTCTACATCATCATAAAAGCCTGGAATAGTAATATGCTTGTTATCATCTTTCAGCTTCGCAATCATCTCACAAAGTATGTTGATAGGATTTGGAACAGCACCGCCATATAATCCTGAATGCAAGTCGCGGTTAGGACCCGTAACTTCCACTTCAACATACGCAAGACCACGCAAACCAACAGTTATAGAAGGAATATCATTTGCAATAATTCCGGTATCCGAAACTAAAATTACATCTGCCTTTAATTTCTCTTTATTATTCTGAACAAATATCCCAAGATTATTCGACCCGATTTCCTCTTCACCTTCAATCATGAACTTAACATTGCAAGGCAGCGAATTCGTCTTCATCATATATTCAAATGCTTTCACGTGCATAAACATTTGCCCTTTATCATCGCAGCTTCCACGAGCATATATTTTTCCGTCTTTAATAACAGGCTCAAACGGGCCTGAAGTCCAGAGTTCCAAAGGATCAGCCGGCTGCACATCATAATGACCATATATTAAAACGGTCGGAAGTTTTGCATCAATAATTTTCTCGGCATATACTATCGGATAACCTGCAGTTTGGCATATTTCAGCTTTATCAGCACCTGCCGCTACCAAACTTGCCTTCACCGAATCAGCTGTTCTAAAAACATCATCCTTGTATTTAGGATCAGCGCTAACGCTTGGTATTCTTAACAATTCGAACAATTCGTCAAGGAAACGCTGTTTGTTTGCTTCTATGTAATCATTTATTTTAGCCATCTTTTTAATGTTTATTTATTATTATTCATTGATTAATTAAGGAGTGCAAATTTGCAATTAATATTTAGATGAAGAACGGAATTAATATAAATAATTAATAAAAAAGGCTGCCTCTTTTTTGAGACAGCCTTTTCGAATCGATTAAATAAAAACTTCTTAATTTTTTTTAGCCGTTTTTTTACCGTTGTAATTAAATACTCTGGAGATATTAAATCCAAATTTGTAACCTCCTTTAGTCCAACTGTCAGTAGTGTTCGGAATAAAGTTGTTTTCAATAATACCAGTTGCATTTGTAAACGTTATGTGAAATACGTGTCCGCCTGTTTCAATTTCAACACCCACAGCAAGTGGCATATAATAAGGATTAGCAGTATTATTCATTCGGTATTTGGAATTAGTGTAAAAATAATCACAGATAAATGCTATACGCTTGGTAAACTTAAGACGGAATCCTCCGCCTAAAGAAAATAAATCGTTAGTTTCAGCAGCACTGTTATTAGGATTTATATTAGCTAACACATAGTTTCGGTGACAATATGTTGGAAGTAATTCGATAGAAAATCTGGATCCGAATCTACGGGCAAGTATAAGCTGACCAACATAAGTAAAACGATGAACATCATTTTGTTTAAATGTGTAATCCGATGAATTTGGAGCAATACCATTGTAAAAAACACTGGCAGCCTGAGGATTGTAACTCATATCACCATATAAAGCCATTGAAAATGGTATGTGGTTATCTGTAGTTTGAGTCATAATACGGTATTTCAAATAACCGTCAATCAATTCGTCCGCTTTACTGCGACCTACTCCGACTGTCAAATCTTTTGTAATACCGAAATCAAAACCGATACGAATATCAGAAATATTATCCAAGCCATAAAGTGTATGACCGCCACCATTACTTGCCACTCCAATATT
>CAIQBY010000324.1 GCA_903870175.1 uncultured Bacteroidota bacterium | reverse complement strand
GCTTATAAAATTACCTCTTTTGGTAGATTACTCCTTTAATTTATCAAACATACCTGATTCATGAACGTAAACCCGAAGCACAAGCAAGCAAAGACCTAAAACTCCACCTGTCCAGAAAGCCTGCCTCCACCCCCATTCAGCAACAAAATAAGCCAATACCGCACCTGTTACTCCCACTCCTGCAACAATACTTGTTCCCCATACTCTGGTCTCTTTAGTCATCACTTCGGAAACCAGAGTGATTCCTACACCTAATTCTCCTGCCAAACCAAATCCTGCTATTAATCTTAACCACGCGTATTGATTCAGATTAACGGCAAAACCATTAGCAATATTAGCAATGGAATAAAGTAAAATAGTAAGGAATAAGGTAGATAGTCTTCCTTTTTTATCGCCTAATATTCCCCAAACAATACCGCCCAGCATCATGCCCAGCATTTGCATATTGCTTAAATAAATGCCGGCATTTTTTAATTCGGATTCTGCAACACCTATTGCTCTTAAACTTGGAAGCCGAACAATGCTAAAAAGAATTAAATCATATATATCAACAAAATAACCAAGAGCCGCAACTATTACAACAATATTGAAAGGGTTACTCGTGCTATGTTTTTGCATAAATAAATATTTTAATTTGCTAAAAGTAAGTATAATTAGTAATATTTTAGTAGAACTATATACATGTTTTCCATTAACTTATTTAAAAAGCAACAGTTGTAATATTTTATACATTTGTTGAATGAATAAAATACGACATTATGAAAATCTTCACATACCGCTTTGGTTGATGAAAGATACATGTTGGATGCTTCAATGGAAAGTACTTGGCATCACAATGATAATTCCAACCATTTCAGTTGCGATAATAATAACCATAAAAACATGGAAAGAAAAAGAAGATGAATTCTGGATAAACCTTGCCATTTGCTTTTGGATATCAGCTAACTCCTATTGGATGATTTGTGAATTTTTTCATCACGAAGAAATAAAGAATTATGCCGGCTTTCCGTTTCTTGCAGGAATGTTATGTGTGGCGTTCTTTTATTATAAAAGATTATTCGGGAAGACTAAGAAAAATATAATTGATTAATGTTTATATTTTAAAGATAGCATTTTCAAAGCAGTGATTGCAGCTTCTATGCCTTTGTTTCCATGCTTCCCTCCTGCCCTGTCTTCAGCTTGTTGCATATTATCAGGTGTAAGAACTCCGAAAATTACAGGTTTATTAAATTTCAAACTTACATTAGTAATTCCATTGGCAACCGCATTACAAATAAAATCAAAGTGGCGGGTTTCTCCCTGAATAACACAACCAAGGCATATTACAGCATTAGTAGTAATGTGGTCGCAAGCTAATTGTGCACCTAGCGTTAACTCAAAACTGCCAGGTACATATCTTATCATAATATTCTTTTCCTCGACACCATTTTCCAAAAGCGTTTTAACTGCTCCATCCCGCAAGGCATTTGTGATTTTATTGTTCCATTCGGAAACGATTATAGCGATAGTATAACCTGCACCACTTGGAATATTACTACCTTCAGTAACTGATAAATTTTTATTTGCAGACGACATTTTCTTCCTTCTCTAAAATTAGTTTTTAAATTCGCTTTTAAAAAAGAAAAGGCGACTTTTTACAAAATCACCTTCCTCCTCTTTATCAAATTTTATTTATAAATTACCTAATACTTTTGCCCTTGAAATATACTTATCTATTTCCCTACCTTCAGCTGTTTCAGCAAATTCATTTTTAATTCGCTCGTATAACTTAACAGCATCGGCATAATTTCCTTTTTCCTCATTAGCCATTGCCGCTTTTTTCAAACAAATCGGGGTATCAAAATTATTTGAATTTTGTTCAGCAGCCTTTAAGTAATAAGTTATTGCTTCATCAGTTTTTCCAAGTTCCATATTTGCATCACCTATTGCTGCAGTAGCAAGTGGAGCTACAATTTGATCTTTGCTGCTGAATGATTTTAAATGCTCAATAGCATCTTCAAACTTCCCTTGTTTTAAATAACATAAGCCCAAATAATATTCAGCCAGATTACCAGATGGAGTAATACTATAATCGCTTGCTATTTGCAAAAAGCCGGATGCAACACCGTCTCCATTGATTGCTTTGTTCAACGAATCTTTCTCGAAATATTGTTCCGCTTTAAACATTTCCGAGCGTGCTTTAGTTTCTTCACCTGCCACATACCAATATTTATAAGCGAAATAACCACCTACCACAATAATTATTGCTCCTGCAATCATCAGCAAAGTTTTTTTATTTTGCTCAATATAAAGTTCCGTTTTACTAAACGCTTCTGCTACATCAACAATTGGTGCGTCTTCTATTTTCTTTGCCATTTTTTCGTTTTATTCTTATTTAAGGATTGCAAAAATAGTTTTTTTTTGCATATTCTTTAATTTAATTATTAAATATGACTGTAAAAGATATTTTTTTAGGTACTTTTACTCGCTCTGAATTTTATTACTTATATGGCTGAATGTCTTTAAAAACAGCCTTTATAGGAATAATTTCACTTTGATTAATTGAAAATGTATCTAAAAAAAATATCTTTATTAAATTTTAAGAACTATCTGGAGGCCGAATTGGAGTTCAGTAGGCATATAAATTGCCTTACGGGCAACAATGGAGAGGGAAAGACCACAATTTTAGACGCAATTCATTACTTATCCTTCTGTAAAAGTTTTTTTAATCCGGTGGATAGTCAAAACATTTTACATGACGCTCCTTTTTTCTTAATTCAA
This sequence comes from uncultured Bacteroidota bacterium, assembly GCA_903870175.1. Taxonomy (GTDB): domain Bacteria; phylum Bacteroidota; class Bacteroidia; order 2-12-FULL-35-15; family 2-12-FULL-35-15; genus 2-12-FULL-35-15. The sequence goes on along the minus strand of CAIQBY010000324.1, from coordinate 4,420 downwards.
GGCATTTTTGATGATTCAGGAAAGGATGATGAAATATATTGCGGATTAAAAAGGAATCAAAAGAAACAATTTAAACGCAACAAAAAGGAATATGCGCGTCTTGCCGACCATATTGGATTATATCCTTTAGTAATGGTTTCGCCGGCCGATTCAGAATTAGTTACCGAAGGAAGTGAAAGTCGCCGAAAGTTTATAGATAGCGTCATTGCTCAGTTCGACCGTGATTATCTTGAGAATTTAATAAGTTACAACAAAGTTCTATCTCACAGAAATGCATTGCTGAAACAAATTGCTGACAGTGGAAAATTTGATATTGATGCCCTTGAAATATGGGATGTGCAGCTTATTAATTATGGAAAAAAGATTCATGAAAGAAGAAATAATTTCATAAATAATTTCATTCCTATATTTCAAAAGTATTACGAATTAATTTCGGGCGGACGTGAAAATGTTGGGATTGTATATGATTCTCATCTTAATGAAAAGTCGTTTGAAGAGGCTTTGTCTCTGGCAATTAATCGCGACAGAGCCATGCAATATACAACAGTGGGAATTCATAAAGATGATTTGGAATTTACAATTAACGGGCATTCATTAAAAAAATATGCATCACAGGGGCAGCAAAAATCTTTTCTGATAGCGTTAAAGCTGGCACAATTTGATTTTATTAAAAACATAAAACAAATGACTCCCATACTTTTGCTGGATGATATATATGATAAACTGGATGATTTGCGGGTGAAACAATTGATGGAACTGGTAAGCAGTACTAATTTCGGGCAGCTATTTATTACTGATACGCATCCTACGCGGTTGTCGAATTTATTCAGTGCAACTGAAGCCGATTATAAAGTATTTAAGATTTCGAACGGACAAATTAAGTTGGAAAATTCAAAGTTGGAAAGTTCAAAGTTGAGCACATAACTTTACAACTTTTAACTTTACAACTCTAAACTATAAGAATGAGCAAACATAACGAACATAGCATAAAGGAAGCGATAGAACATTTACTGAACGCTTACAAACTCAATGACAGGCTGGCTGAAAAAAAGCTGATTGCTTCCTGGGAAAACGTGATGGGGAAAATGATTGCTAACCATACTACGGATTTATCTATCAGACACAAACAATTATTTGTTACGCTGGATTCAGCGGCATTGCGCAATGAGCTGGCTTTGGCAAAATCGAAAATCGTTGCCTCTTTAAATGATTTTGTGGGAAGAGAAGTAATAAATGAAATCATACTGAGGTAAATTCTAAATTCTAAATTCTAAATTCTAAATTCTAAATCCTAATTTCTAAATCCTAAAATTAATATTCCATGACTAAATTTAAAACATCTTTAATCGCAGTAATTATAATGCTTTCAGGAGTTGTAACTTTTGCCCAGAGTGACTCTGCAATGATTAAGAAAATATTTAATGAGGCATTAAGTAATGGTAAAAGTTATTCGAACCTTGATTATTTAAGCAATAAAATAGGCGGAAGATTAAGCGGTTCGCCGCAGGCGCAGCAGGCTGTAGAATGGGCTTTCAAGGCAATGAAAGAAGCCGGTGCAGATACTGTATTCCTTCAGGAATGTATGGTTCCGCACTGGGTGCGCGGTGCAAAAGAATCAGGAAAAGCGATTATTAATTCGAAAGAAACCAAGGAGCTTCCTATTGCTGCATTAGGCGGTTCCATTGCCACTCCGGCAGAAGGCATTACTGCTAATATTGTTGAAGTTATCGGATTAAATGGACTGGAAACTTTAGGCAAGGCTAAGATAAAAGGTAAAATTGTTTTCTTCAACGAACCAATGGATCCTACCGTTATTGAAACTTTTAATGCTTATGGCAAAGCCGTGCAGCAGCGCTGGGGCGGTGCAATGATGGCGGCTAAATACGGTGCGCTTGCAGTAGTGGTGCGCTCGTGCACGCTTACGCAGGACAACTTTCCGCATACAGGCGTGATGGGATACAGCGATACGATTGTTAAAATACCTGCCTGCTGCATTTCTACCAATGGTGCCAACTGGCTTAGTAATGAGCTGAAGAAGGATAACAATATTAAATTTCAGTTGCAGATGAGTTGCCAAATGTTGCCCGAAGAAAGATCATATAATGTGGTTGGTGAAATTCGCGGCAGCGAAAAACCGAATGAATATATTGTTGTTGGCGGACACCTTGATTCGTGGGACACCGGGAAAGGCGCTAACGACGATGGTTCGGGCGTGGTGCAATCAATAGAAGTAATAAGAATATATAAAGCACTGGGCTTGAAACCCAAGCGTACCATACGTGCTGTAGCTTTTATGAATGAAGAAAATGGCGGACGCGGCGGAAAGAAATATTCTTTACTTGCCAAAAAGAATAATGAAAAACACATAGCGGCAATCGAGTCGGATGCCGGAAGTTTCACTCCACGTGGCTTTAGCAGCGACGTTACGCCGGCAGTAAAAGCTAAACTGAAAAGCTGGCGACCATTATTTGAGCCTTACGGAGTTTATAATTTCGATAGGGATGGAAGCGGTTCCGATATTAATCCGCTGAAAGAACAAGGCGTACCTTGCCTTGAATTGATGCCTGATTCGCAACGCTACTTTGCCTATCATCATACGGCTGATGATATTTTTGCAAATGTAAATAAGCGCGAACTTGAGCTGGGAGGTGCTTCCATGGCTGCTCTTATCTGGATGATTAGCGAATACGGATTGTAATTCAATTATTTTTATTTGGGCGACCAACATTTCTGCAACCATGCAAGTTCGTTCCCGCTTTACGTTCCAATCTTTTTATTCTTCTGAAAAAGAAGAATAAAAAGGATTTCCACTGCAATCGGGCGCAGTTGCAAGTGTATCGTTCTCTTCAAGTTTTCCATACTAACACAAAAAAAACTCTTCACGTTTCTGTAAAGAGTTTTTTGTTTTGTAGAAGCAAGTACAACTTACTTATTATATATGTCACGAAACGCTGCCGCACTTTTCAACGCTTCAACTTCGCCTACTGGGGCAAAATTGCATCTTTAACCATTTTTATTTGAGCTTCTGCACCATTCATTTCCATATATTGACGGTTGTTAAGATTATAAGTTCTTGCAGATGGATGCATTAAAAAAACAAGAGTTGATTCTATTCCATTTTTAAATTTTACTTTTTCTAGTATTTGTTTATTTTGAATGTCAATTGAAGCAAATTTGTCAATTTTTTTCAAATATGAAAGATCGTTAGACGTGTCTGATAAGAATTTTGCAACTTGTAAACCAAGAGCGAATACCGCTTTGGGTTTTTGCAATTGTAATTGAAATAGAAAAAAGTCCTGACATTTTCCTATAAATTCCTTGTCCTTAAAAGCAGGGGATTCTCCAGTTGCAATATCTGTCAGTCGAACTCCCATTATCGCATTAGTGAAGAAACAATTTTCCGGTTGAATTTTAGTTTGCTCAAGAAATGAAAGAAGATTTTTCCATGTTTTATTCTTAGTAACATCCTCTCCACCATTAGCTTTGGCGACTTCATATTTTTTTTGGGTATCGAAATCTTGTCCGAGAATCATTATTTCTTTGTTTGAAATTATTTCATCATTTGCAAAGGTTCCTTTACCACCAGGAAAAAATGCACGTCCTTTTATTTCAAGATTTATTTTTTTCATCCTTTCTGGATAAGATGATAACTTATTTAGTTGTTCTTTTAATTTTTCTATGTCTGTCATTTTGTTTTTTGCCATTGTTGGTATTATCACCAACAACCTTTATAAATTTAATTATCCCAAAAGTACTAAATCCTTCTTTACTTCAATAATATTAAAAATCATCACCAATCATCATTTCCAAAAATCCCTCTCAAATCCATTTCCCTTCCTTTTCCTCCAAAACAGCCTAAAATAATTATCGTGCAGCAAATCGCCTTAATGAAGGTTTTAAAATTTTTGGGGCAAAGCTGTCGACAGTTATATTGGAAAACCTTCATGTAGGAGCAAAGCTGTCGACAGTTATATCGAAAAACCTTCATGTAGGAGTAAAGCTGCCGACAGTTATATAGGAAAACCTTCATGTAGGAGCAAAGCTGTCGACAGTTATATCGGAAAACCTTCATGTAGGAGCAAAGCTGTCGACAGTTATATCGGAAAACCTTCGTGTAGGCACAAAGCTGTCGACAGTGATATAGAAAAACCGATTTTTGATAAATATCATTTTTTCGCCTTAATAAAAACTACTCCTTATATTATAGTGTTGTTTTTTTTGCCTGATAAATAAATCTTTTATTAAATGGATGCTAAATCGTGATTTAATCAAATACTTGGTTACCTTTGTCGCAGGTTAAATAAATCTATTATTAAAATAATGGATGATTTACTTTACGCACAGCATAAATACAGGCACTTACCTTTTACTTTCTTCTCCTGACAACGGATTATAAAGTGCCAAAATAAAAATACTGCTT
>CAIQBY010000323.1 GCA_903870175.1 uncultured Bacteroidota bacterium | reverse complement strand
TAATGTTGTCGCTTGTATTGGCAAGATATTTTAATAAGGAATGGATAAAATTTATTTCCGTTGAATTACTGAGTAATAATGAATCGGAAGAAATAACTTCAATTCCATTTTGAGTAAGGTAGTTGGCAATGTCACTGCCATCCGTATTCTTACGCACAAGTATTGCAATATCTTTTAACTTGTAATTATCATTTAACAGTTCTTTAATTACTTCTAAAGTCCGTTGTTTATTCAAATCTCTGAACGCCTCTTTTTCTTCGGCCACAAATTCAACCTGCACAAAACCCCCACTTTTTTCAGCATCGAAGCCTTGTTCCAAATCTTTATAAATACTTTGATATTTCGGATTCAACTTATCGGAAAGCGTTTTGAAAACTGAATTATTAAACTCAATTACTTCCTGTTTACTTCTGTAGTTTTTATCCAGCACCTGCGGATTATGATTGCGTATCAGCGCATCCTGCCGCTCCAGCACCAGCTCATTATCATTGTTTTTAAATATTTCAGGCAACATCGCAAATTGTTCTACCTCACCGCCGCGCCACCTGTAAATAGCCTGTTTGCCATCACCTACAAGCATTGTAAAATTTCCACTTGCCAATGAATTATCAATTAGCGGCAACAGATTTTGAAACTGCAAAACAGATGTATCCTGAAATTCATCAATCAGATAATTATTATACTTCTCTCCCAATCGCTCATAAATAAAAGGAATTGGCTCATTCATCACAATCTTAGCAATCATTTTGTTGAACTCAGAAATATGAAGAATATTATTTTCAGCCTTGTATTCATTCAGCAGTTTCTCAATCTCATTAAGTACGGCCAACGAATAAATATTTTTATTTATCAGCGTAAATAAAATAAACTCGGATTTGTTTTCTTCAATAAAAGCAGTTGCACTTATAAATACATTTAATAGCTTATCAATAATGGAATCAATCGCCGATTTATCAGCATCTGTGGCTTTCCCTGCGTACCATTTATCAGTATCAATATTTTTTTGTACAGTGGCAGAAGGAGTTAATTTATCAATTCGAGATTCTGATAAATAAGTAAAATACTTTCCAATTCCATTAGCACCACCTGCAAATTTATCATGCTCTATACCGGCATTCTTAATAACAGTAAGCCCTTCATTGCCTAATATATTAATAGTAGTTTCAAACTTTTTAATCTCAGTAAACAGTGTATCCTTTATCTTGAAAAAATCATCAACAGTCAAACCCCTTAATTTCTCTATATATACTGCACCATCTTCGGTTAATAAATTCTTTGCAAATTGTTTTAAATCATTTTCAATATGCCAACTTTTCTCATCATCAGTCTTACTTTCGGTGTATTCTACAAGCGCTTTGGTAAGTTTTTCATCATTTCCAATCTGCCCGATTAATAAATCAATTGCCTGAGTAAGCAGTTTTTCATCGTCCATTTCAATCTCAAAACTCATTGGTATTTTTAAATCGAAAGCAAAAGTGCGAACTACCTTTTGCACAAAGCTGTCAATGGTTCCAATAGCAAAATCAGAGTAGTTGTGAAGTATTGCGGTTAAAATATTTTTTGCCCGTAAACGAATAATTCTGTCATCCAGTTTTATTATTGCATTAAGTTTTTCATGTTTTTTTAATTCAGACAATAAAGTTTTAGTTCCGCCGGAAATGTTGGAATAATCATCTTCCGAAAGCTCTTTAAGCGCTTTGATAATCCGGTCTTTCATTTCGGCTGCCGCTTTGTTCGTAAAAGTTACCGCAAGAATATGTTTATAAGCCTGTGGAGGGTTGGAACCATCATTTAAAGCCAGAGCAAGGTATTCTTTTACAAGTGTAAAAGTTTTACCTGAGCCGGCAGATGACTTATATATCGTGAAGTTTTTTTCCTGCATAAATAGTTAATATCTTACATTCACATTGTTATTCGCTCATTTAGTCTAATAAACACGAAATGGAATTGCAAAGTACAGAATAAATAGCTATCATTGTTGGATATTAAAAAATTATTAGTGAAAAAAAACTTCCTGATTTTAATTTACCTGTTATTCCTAACTGCAAGTAATATTAATGCGCAAGAATCAAATATTATTCCGGGTAATATTATAGTAATGCTTCATTCAGATACAGAAGCAGAGCAACTTGTAACTTCATTAAATGACCTAAATGGGATAAATACAGGTATTAAATTAGAGCGCACTCTTTCAAGTTCAATGCATATATTTTTATTCAGTTTTGATGTGAATAATATAGACAATAATAAAATGCTGAACGCCGTTAAAACAAATCCAATGGTATTGATTGCTCAATTTAATCACACTTTTGAATCCCGTTCAATCCCTAACGATACTTATTTCCCGAATCAATGGGATATGTTGAATACTGGACAGTCTGGAGGTGTGTCAGGTTCAGATATACATGCCACTGAAGCTTGGGATATTACAACAGGCGGACTGACTGCTCAAGGTGATACCATTGTCGTTGCTGTTATTGATGGAGGATTCGATCTAACACATCAGGATTTAAGTTTCTGGAAAAACTATCATGAAATTCCGAACGATAGTATAGATAATGATGGCAATGGATACATAGATGATGTGGATGGATGGAATGCAGGTACAAATACCGATGTGCTTCCCGTTCTTGACCATGGAACCCATGTTTGCGGAACTATTGGTGCAAAAGGTAATAATGGTATCGGTATTTCTGGTGTTAATTGGAATGTAAAAATAATGCCTGTTTATTATGGCAACGCTATGGAAGCAAATGTGGTGGTAGCTTATTCTTATGTAATGGATAATCGAAGATTATATAACCGGACAAATGGTGCAAAAGGTGCATTTGTTGTGGCTACTAATTCATCTTTTGGAGTTGATCAGGGACAACCTTCGGCATATCCGTTATGGTGTGCAATGTATGATTCGTTAGGATCTGTAGGGATATTAAGCGCAGCAGCTACTACAAATAATAACTACAATGTAGATTTAGTAGGCGATATACCTACAGCCTGCCCAAGTAACTGGCTTATTACAGTTACTAATACTACAAACACGGATGATAAATACAGCACTTGCGGATTCGGTGCAACAACAATAGATTTGGGTGCTCCGGGAACAGCAATCTGGTCAACATTACCTGGAAATACTTATGGCGGAGGAAGTACCTGGACAGGAACATCAATGGCGTCACCACATGTGGCTGGATCAATAGCACTAATGTATTCAGTGCAATGCAATCGTTTTATTTCTGATTATAAAGCAAACCCTGCGGCAATGGCATTATTGGTTAAGGATTCTTTGTTAAGCTCAGTTGATTTAATTACATCGATGGGAAGTGGCATTACTGCCTCAGGAGGAAGATTGGACTTATTTAAATCAGTAAAATCTATTCAGAATTATTGTTTAGCTAATTCCATAGCTGATAATGGTAATGTGGATACTGAATTTGAAATAAAAGGTGTTTATCCGAATCCTTCATCAAAAATGATAAAAATTGTTTACAATAGTAATGACGCTGTTGAAATTATTTTTACTGATTTACTTGGGCAAGAAATAAAAAGGGTTAAAGGAGATAATGCTACACGAGGCGTTCACTGCAGTAATATTGATGTATCATCCTTAGCAAAAGGAGTATATTTTGCATCAATTTGTAATAAAACAAAGAATTCAAATACAATAAAAGTAATTATTGATTAATTATAAAAAAATTTAATGTCAGATAATACAGAACAATATCTACTTTTACATCGCAATTTTGAAGAAATAAAATATTAATGATTAAACCATTTATTAAATTTCACGTCTTATTAGATTAAATACAATTAATAATATAAATTTATAACAACAATAATAATTAATAAACACTATGGCATTTCACGATTATAAAACATTGAACAAGAAGGAAAAGGTTTGGACGTTTGAATCTTTAAAAGTTGAATACGAAAAACTTAATAAGGAAGTTAAACATCTAAAAAAAGAGAATTCGGAATATTACACAGAAAACAAAAAGCTGGAAGCTGAAATAAAATACTTCAAGGATGAAAAGAAGAATTTTAAATATTTACAGGAAAATCTGGATGAAGAAATTAAGATGTTGAAAAAACAACTTGCACATTTTCAGAAAAATTAAAGGTTACAAATAATATACTTAAATATTAGTAAAAAAGCCTCACTTAAATATTTTAAGTGAGGCTTTTTTATTCAATTTAGCAGTAATTGATTAGTAATTTTCGTAATATTGTAACCTCAAAAATAAAAAATGGACGAACAAAAACAAATAGATGCTTTTGAAGCGAAAATAGCTGCAGGAGTGAAAATAGAACCGAAAGACTGGATGCCGGAAGCTTACCGAAAACAGTTGGTACGAATGATGAGCCAACATGCACATTCGGAAATAGTAGGGATGTTGCCCGAAGGAAACTGGATAACAAGGGCTCCGAACCTTCGCCGAAAAGCGATATTGCTTGCAAAGGTTCAGGATGAAGGCGGACATGGCTTGTACCTTTACAGTGCTGCGGAAACACTTGGTGTAGACCGTACCGAATTGCTGGAACAACTGCATACAGGCAAAGCAAAATATTCAAGTATATTTAATTACCCTACTCTTACATGGGCCGATATTGGGGCTATTGGCTGGTTGGTGGATGGCGCTGCAATTATGAATCAGACAGCTTTAGCGAGAGGTTCTTATGGACCATATTCTCGGGCAATGGTTCGTATCTGCAAGGAAGAAAGTTTTCATAACAGACAAGGGTATGAGATAATGATGCAGTTGGCACAAGGAACACCGGAGCAGAAAGCAATGGCCCAGGATGCGCTCGACCGCTGGTGGTGGCCTGCAGTAATGATGCTTGGCCCAAGTGATGATCAATCGCCGAACAGTGAACAGTTGATGCGTTGGAAAGTAAAAATGGAGAGCAATGATGCTATCCGTGAGCGTTTCATAGATAGAACTGTTCCTCAAGCTGAATTTATAGGATTGAAAGTGCCTGATAAGGACATGAAATTTGATGAGAAAACAGGTCATTATACGCATGGAAAAATAAATTGGGATGAGTTTTTTGATGTTATAAAAGGTAATGGTCCCTGCAACGCAAAGCGATTGAAAGATCGCGTAGATGCTGATAAGAAAGGCAAATGGGTGAGAGAAGCAGCTGTAGCGTATGCAACTAAGAGAGCAAAAGAAAAAGAAGTGGCGTAGTAATATTAATATAGAAAAAAGAAAAATTATGAGTGATACACAATGGCCGGTATGGGAAGTATTTATACAGGCAAGCCCTGGAATATCTCACAAACATGCAGGAAGCGTACATGCGCCGGATGCTGAAATGGCATTGCAAAATGCAAGAGACGTATATTCGAGAAGAAGTGAAGGAATGAATATCTGGGTGGTTCCTGCTAATGCAATTACGGCAAGCAGTCCCGAAGATCAAGGTTCGTTCTTTGAACCATCCAACGATAAACCATATCGTCATCCAACGTTTTATAAAATTCCGGAAGGGGTAAAATATCTTTAGAGAATGAATTTACAAGAAGCGAAATTCGAATACCTGCTTCGTCTTGGCGACAGCAGTTTAATAATAGGACATCGTTTGTCGGAGTGGTGTGGACATGGTCCGATTTTGGAAGAAGACTTAGCGATAATAAACATTGCACTTGATTTTGTGGGTAATACTACAGAGCTTTTGAAATATGCCGGACAAGTGGAAGGCAAAGGCCGTGATGAAGATGAGTTGGCTTATATGCGTGATGAGCGCGAGTTCCGTAATTTATTAATTACCGAACAGCCCAATGGAGACTATGCATACACAATTGCACGGCAGTTTTTGTTTGATACCTATATGTTCTTTTTATATGAAGGATTAAAATCAAGCAAGGATGAAACCATTGCTGCAATTGCAGCAAAGTCGCACAAAGAGATAACCTATCACCTGCGCCATACCACAGAATGGATGTACCGTTTAGGTGATGGAACAGAAGAAAGTCATGAACGTATGCAAAATGCTGTGAATGATTTATGGATGTTTACAGCGGAAATGTTTGACATGGATGCAGTGGATACATTGCTTGTGAAAGAAGGCATTGCACCTGATTTAAACAAAATAAAAGTGGATTGGGAAACGCGTGTGAAAGAAGTTTTTGCTGATGCTACATTGCAAATGCCAACCACTACCTTCAAACAAAAAGGAAGCAGAGAAGGCAAACATTCTGAACATTTAGGTTTTTTATTGGCAGAGATGCAGTATGTTCATAGAGCGCATCCGGGAGCGAAGTGGTAAATATTATTTAACTTATTTCTATTGCCGTTCTGTATAAAAGAATCATAATGGATGATTCCTCCTTATTTACATTGGAGCAGGGGTTTTAAAATATTCTAATTTCAAGCTGGTTTATTGCTAACTTGGATTAATTAAAACCAATGACAATAAATTATTCCATTGAAGAAATATTCAAGATACTTTCAGAAATTCCTGACCCGGAAATTCCCGTCATAAATATTATTGAATTAGGTATTTTACGTGATGTAAAATTGGAGGATGATTTATGTACAATAACCATTACTCCTACTTATTCGGGCTGCCCGGCAATGAAAGTGATTGAGGATGATATCAAAATAAAATTGAAAGAAATTGGTATAGAAAAGGTAAAGGTGGAACTTGTTTATTCGCCTGCCTGGACTACCGATTGGATTAATGACGAAGCCAAAGAAAAGCTTAGAGCTTATGGCATTGCGCCTCCCGATCATTCTTCGGTTGATAAAAATGTGTTGCTTGGCAAGGCTCGTGATTTAAAGTGCCCGCTTTGCGGTTCAAAAAACACAGAAATGATTTCGCAGTTCGGGTCAACAGCCTGCAAGGCGCTGTATCGTTGCAAAGAATGCAGAGAACCATTTGATTATTTCAAGTGTCTTTAATATTTATCTTTACAGAAATTAATTACAAATAATATGTCATTTATAAAAACAGAAGTTGAAGGAAGTGTGTTGAAAATAACACTAAACCGTCCTGATAAATTCAATTGCTTCAACCGTGAAATGTCAATGCAGTTGCAGGAAGCATTGGATAAAGCAGCAACAGATAAAACTATAAGAGCTGTATATTTAACAGGAGAAGGAAAAGCATTTTGTGCCGGACAAGACCTTTCGGAAGCAATGGATGCCAATGGTCCGGGGATAGAGCGTATTGTTCGTGAACATTATAATCCAATTATTCAGAAGATAAGAGGCATTGAAAAACCAGTAGTATGTGCTGTAAATGGTGTGGCTGCAGGTGCAGGAGCAAATATTGCTTTGTCCTGTGATATTATAATAGCTGCAAGTTCTGTAGCATTTATTCAGGCTTTCAGCAAAATAGGTTTGATACCAGACAGCGGTGGAACCTTCTTCCTGCCAAGATTAATCGGCTTCGGAAAAGCATCTGCATTGATGATGCTGGGTGATAAAGTTTCGGCTACTGATGCTGAAAGAATTGGAATGATATACAAAGTAGTTGATGATACTAATTTGCATGCCGAAGCATTTGCAATAGCTAAAACGGTTGCTGATTTGCCGACCAAAGGAATAGGATATACAAAAAGATTACTGAATCAATCTCCAACAAATTCACTTGAAGAACAGCTGGAGTATGAAGCAGAGATGCAGGTACACGCAACACTTACTTATGATTATACAGAAGGTGTAACAGCATTTTTAGAGAAAAGAAAACCTGTATTTAAAGGAGAATAAATTAGGAGTATGATACAAATAGGAGTTATAGGTTCAGGAGCAATGGGTGCTGGAATTGCACAGGTGGCAGCTACT
>CAIQBY010000322.1 GCA_903870175.1 uncultured Bacteroidota bacterium | reverse complement strand
CAGTTATGCCACCGAATTGTTGCGCCAAAATAAAGTTTCTGAAGGAACAATTATTTATTCTTTTGAACAAACAAATGGCAGAGGTCAAAGAGGTAATAGTTGGGAGAGCGAACCTAATAAGAATGTAGCTTTCAGCGTTATTTTAAAGCCTCACTTTTTAACTGCCGACAAACAATATTTGCTCACCAAAATAACTTCACTTGCAGTAACTGACTTAATGGCAGAAGTGCTGAAATCTTCAATTCCAAAAGAAAGAATTGAAATAAAATGGCCCAATGATATTTATATCAATGAGAGGAAAATAGGTGGAATATTAATTGAGAACTCACTGAGAGATACTTATATTCAAAATTCAATTATTGGAATTGGAATAAATATTAATCAAATTGATTTTAAGACAACCACCAATTCAACATCTCTTGCATTGCTTACCAATAAAGAATTTGACCTGGCGGAGACGATTGAACTTTTATGTTCTTTTATTGAAGCAAGATACCTTCAACTGAAAGCAAATAAAATTGCATCTATTGATAATGACTATTTCCAACATCTGTACAGGTTAAATTCCTGGAACATGTTTTCAGCAAATAATCAATTGTTCGAGGGTAAAATAGCAGGAGTTTCCGAATCGGGGAAACTGCGGGTGCAATTACGAAACGAAGAAATAAAGGAATTTGATTTAAAGGAAATAGTTTTTATTTAAATAATCTCTAAAATAATTGAGAACCCACGGCACTGGAGAAGGTGAATAGTTAAATAGTATCATCAACTCTTGCATTGTTTTCGGAACTATTCGGACAATAATTGAGTTCAACGCCTCTTCTCTTATAAGCAGGTACTCTCGGATGTAATATTATTGGTTTCCCTTTATCATCGACGGGAGTAGGTATTCTTAATTTACTCCCTAATTCCTTTAGCTTAGCAATTCTTAAATTCTTAGGTTCGTTATATTTTTTCCACTTATTCATAATTCTTCAATGTGTTTTCTATTATAGATTTTAATTGCTTTTTAAGTTTCAATGGTTTTTGCACTATTAAATCTTCTCCAAAAGAAAGTAATTCCATTACAAAATCGAAAGTGATTTTTAAAGTAAGTTCTATTGTAATGGCATCTTCCAAAGGTTTTTCCGAAATTACTTTTTGTGAAGGATGAAGCGGATATGTTTTAATAAATTGTCCCTGCTCATAATTAAATACCAGCACCACCTTTTCCGGTTGAAGGTTTGCTGGGTTTATTATACCAAAACAATCAGCATATAATTTATTCAGTTCAGAAGAATTATATTTCGGGAATTGCTTTTTACTAATGGTAAATTCAATTATCCTGTCTAAGCCAAATGTTTTTAATGTTTCAGAGGTTTCCTCTTTTGCTAACAAATACCATCTGCCTTTAAATTCTTTTAATGCAAGCGGAAATAATTTTCTATTAGTTGGTTCATCATCAGTAAATTTTTGATGGGTAAGTTCTATTACAAATCTGTTTTTTATGGCGTGCAGCAAACCATAAAAATGTTCCATACCTTTTGATTTTCGCTTTTCAAATAATACAAATTCATTTAAGTTTTCAGTAATATTAAAAGCATTAAACAATTCAAACGCTTCCAGCATCCTGTTTTTCATTGGTTCGTTTTCTTCAAAATCATCTGCTATAAAATATACTTTCTTTGATTTATCAAATTCAATAACCACTTTCAATGCTTCTTTAATATCCAATAAATCCCGTTGAAAAGTACGTTTAGAAATTCTAAAATCATATTCATGATATTCCGATTCACGAATTAAATAATCCGATATTTCATTAAAACTTGCAGGTGCTTTTTGCAGTTTTTTAATGATAAGATGATAGCGGGAAAGGTATTCGCGTTTGGACATTATAAATATTGTTTAATGTTTTCTACCACTTCATTCAGAAATTCCTTTAGTATTTGTTCTTGTATTTCTACTGATGATTCTTTACTGTTAAATTTATCAAAATGTTCTTGCTGAAGATTAACACGCAAACCATTCCAATCATCCTCAGTCCACTTTTCATAATATTTACCTTTTTTGAAATGCCTTTTCACATTGTCATAAACAGAATTGCAATCTTGCCACCCAAAATAAATACAAACACAAGTTGATTTTTCATCATAATAAAAAATTCCAAACCAAGGATAGATTGCATTTTCGGGATGTTCACTTTTAGAAAGTTTAAAATACATTCCTGTTTGATACTCCCTTATTCCTTTACTTGAAGGCGAGCAAATAATATCACTTTTAATTCTATTATTAATTATTTTCTCAATTAATCTATAGAAGGAATGTAGAGAGGATAAATTTTCAAATTTCATTTTGTTTATTTTTATGATTGAACATACTTTTCTTAAATATTCGCAATATGCTTTGGTTGTCAAAATTGTTTTTGAATTAAAATTACTAACATTGCTGCTATTTTCTAAAAACTCTTTAAACTCATTCCAAGTCCTAATTTCAATACCATCTTCTCTATTTTTCGCAACTTCGTAATTTGCTATCCAACCAAATCGTGCTCCCTCAAAAACCCTTTTATAATCTTCGAAATGGTCATCTTGGTCACCTTTTTTAACTTCAATAATATAATCCTTGTTATCTTTTTCAAAAAAGAAATCTACTCTGCTACTATCTTTTGAATATTCCCTTGTCAGGAATATTCCTGAAACATCTTTTATCTCGCTAAAGAAAAAAGATAAAAACAATTTTTTAAACTCAAGGTTTGTTTCACAAAGTGCCCAAGTTATATCTGACAAATCATTTTCTTTCCTAAACTTATCTGCAAGTTTTGAAAAAAACATTTTTAATTCTTCCGATTCCATTTTTATTTCTTACACAAATGTAACATATTCTATCCCGCACTCATCATTTCAAATCCAATCACCTTTTTACTTTTCGCTTCCACAAAATCTTTTTCTTCCTGATTATAAATATCAGTAAGCGTCATTGGTTTATTAAAGATACGGGGAAAACCAAGCTTCAAAGAAAGTTGTTGTGCTTTTTCAATTTCCAATTCTTTAAATTCATACTTCGCAATCAATCTTCCTCTGCGCATCAATGCACTGTCAATTTTGGAAATATCAGTATTGAAGGAGCAGATAATCTGAATATTCAAACAGTCGGAAAGTAAGCCATCAGCTATATTCAGTAATGCTGAAACAGGCGATTGCCCGTCTTTTTCCCTGTCGGCAATAATGTTTTCGGCATCTTCAATTACAAACACAGAGTTCGGATTATCAATCAATACATTCATTAAATTGGGATTAGTAATAGAACCTGCCATATTGGGAGGCAAAAAAACAACCTGCTTTTTTATCTTAGTTATAAGGTAACGAATGTAGGAAGTTTTACCTGTTCCCGGTTTGCCTTGTAATAATACCAATCCTTTGTCATTTTTTTTCGAAAGGCGTTTTAAAATGGTAGTATGTATTTCTGCAAAATCATCGTTATAGTTTTCTGCAATACTTAATCGTGGTCTTGTTATTTTTAGCGGTTTCGTTTCTATTCCCTGCGGGGTATAATGAAGCAAACTGATATAAGATTCGTTTCTAATTAAAGTTGAAAACTTATTTATTCCTGTAATAATGGCATTAATTTTAGCTATTTCTGTTTCTCGAAATAAAAAACTGACATAACCGGAATTAGTATCAAAATGAATTAATAAGTCTTTCTCCAAAATGTAAACAATATCGTCAAATGAATATTCTTTTTTTCTTCGCAAATGTCTCTTATTATAATAAACATTTTTGATTTCTTTTTTATAATGAGAAATAAACCACTCATTTGCTTTTTTACAATTAATATTTGTTTCACCAATAACATTTGGAATAATATTGAAATAAGCAACATAAAATCTTTTTTCATTAATATAAGTTTGTGTTCTTTCTTCTAATAAATACTTTAAATTTATTTTTGAAGTTGTTTGATTCAATTCAAAGGTTTTTGATTGAAGTTCGATTAATTGATTGTCCATTTGTTTTAATTTTTTTTGACAAAAGTAGAATGAGCAAACGCCAAACTATGTCGCTGTAAAAATTATGATTGAAAACTAAAAATGAGTTCACCTGATAAAAACGCTCAAATTTGCATTTCTTCCCTAAAAAACTCTAAATAAATTTTAAACATTAGTTCGTGTCTTAAATCGCCTTAAAACGCTTTTTCTGATTTTTTCCCTCGTTTTCAACTCACATATTGTCATTTTTCATCAGAGATACCCAGAAACTTATCAGAGATACCCAGAAACTTATCAGAGATACCCGGAAACTTATCAGAGATACCCGGAAACTTATCGGAGATAGTCAGAAACTTATCAGAGATACCCAGAAACGGAACATCTCGACCCAGAAACTTTACATCTCGAGTCAGAAACTTTACATCTCGAGTCTCAAACGCATCATCTCGACCCTCAATCTTCACATCTCGATCCCCAAACTTTACCTCTCGACCCTCAAACTTTACATCGCGTCCCCCAAACTTCACATCGCGAGTCAGAAACGCTCTTTTCGAGTCGAAATTCATCTCCCTTTACCAAAGTTCTATAACAAAAAAAGTCCATTACTCCTCTTTCTCACTCAAATTCTAAGACAATCAACTCTTAAAACCAAGTGAATGATTTAGAAAACCAAGTGAAGAATTATAAAAAACTCATTACGGATTTAGAAAACTTAATGAAGGATTTAGAAACCGGAGTGGAGTGAAATAAAAACTTAATGAAGGAATTAGAAAACTTACCTGACGAAACTAAAAAATTCGTTACCGATTTAGAAAACTTACCTAACTAAAATAAAAAACTCATTACAGATTTAGAAAAATCAGTTAAGGGTTTAAAAAACTTAATGAAGGATTAAGAAAACTTAATGAAGTTTTTATAATCCTTCATTAAGTTTTAAGATTATTTTCCGTAGAATGAGTTAAATAATCGACAAAGGCAATATATCATAGACGAAAATTAGCCATGGGGAAACAACATATTTATCATGGAATGACAAACGACTAAAACGACTACTATCTCTAATTCCTCTGGAATAAAAAATGGAACGCTTATAAAGCAGATATTTATAATAAAAACGGTTTTAAATCTGCTCAATCAGATGGGGGAATCAAAAATCAACACGGGAATACCAAAAACCTACTTCTTAATCCCAATACCTTATTTAATATCCTTCATCTTTTGCGCCAGCATATTAAAGAAGTTGGTCAGCGGCTTCTCCACCATCATTTTCATCATCATATTTAATTCCGATTCAAATACCAACTGACCAACACAACTGTTAGCACCAGTTTCGGTAATCAATACAAACAATTTAAACTCAAAAGGAACTTTACCGTTCGAAGAAATGGTAATCTTTGTAAAAGGTGCTTTATCAATTATTTTCATTCCAATTGTCGCCATTCCGTTTATAGTGAAGCTGCAATCTTCAGTTGTTGAAGTCCAGTTGGTAACTTGCGGAGGCATTAATTTCTGGAAGTTATTGAAATCACTTAAGTAATTAAATATATTTTCTGCTGAGTTATTTACTTCAACTTTTTCGCTTTCAATTTTTGTTACTGACATAATCTTGTAGTTAAACCTTTAATAAATTGCCCCATTCTGCAGGGTTTTCACGCCATTCTTTTAATGACTTTAAATCTTTTTCGGTAATATATTCTGTTTCCAATGCCTGTGTAATAAGTGTTTCATAATTACTCAATGTAATTACTTTACACTTTGCTTTTTTGAAATTATCATGAGCCGTTTTAAAACTGTAAGTAAAAATGGCTGCCATTCCTTTTACTTCGCAACCTGCTTCACGTAATGCTTCTACTGCTTTCAGACTGCTTCCTCCCGTAGAAATTAAATCTTCGATAACAACAACTGATTGTCCTTTTTCAATCACGCCTTCAATCATGTTTGTCATGCCGTGTTTTTTAGCTTCAGAACGCACATAAATAAATGGCAACCCTAACTCCTGGGCTATTAATGCACCCTGAGCAATGCCGCCTGTGGCTACACCTGCTATTACATCGGGCTTGCCAAAGTTTTCTAAAATAGCATTTACAAATTCCTGACGGATGTATGTTCGTACTTTTGGATAGGATAAGGTAACACGGTTATCACAGTAAATTGGCGACTTCCATCCTGATGCCCATGTAAAAGGTTTATTCGGTTCTAACTTAATTGCTTTAATTTGCAGTAAAAATTCAGCTATCTTTAACGCGGATTCTTCATTCGGTTTCATGGCGCAAAGATATTAAACTAAGTCGACCGACCATGAACTTTAATTAACAAAAAATGATAAAAATATTTTCGGGAGATAAAATTATTTATTTAACATCGCAATTAAGAAAACATGTACCTGCTGAGGATACGGCTATTATAAAGATTGATGCAGGGAAGGAAATGCGCGTGAAATATAAGGAGGCTTTAAATGATAACAATCTTAAGCATATTTACTTTTATAATCGGGATAAAGAGATCTTATTTGAATATTTTTCATCCATGTTTCGAAATATAGAAGCCGCAGGAGGGTTGGTGAAGAATGAGAAAGAAGCTTATTTATTTATTTTCAGAAATGGGAAATGGGATTTACCAAAAGGAAAAAGAGAGAAGGGGGAAGGTATCAACGAATGTGCAGTGCGCGAAGTGGAGGAGGAATGTGGAATAAAAGGATTATCTATTATAAAGAAATTACCATCTACCTTTCACACATATTATTTGGAAGAGCGTGCTGTGCTGAAACAAACTTACTGGTATGAGATGGAATGTTTTGATAACTCAAAACTGAAACCGCAGAAAGAAGAAGGAATTACAAAGGTGAAATGGATTAAGAAAAAGAAATTCGACATCGTGTTGCAAAATACTTATGAATCGATAAAAGAGGTAATAATGACAATTAAATAATAATAATACTTAAAATGGAAAACCAAACACATTTTATTCGGATTCATTTTTCAATTCTTCAAATTTTGCTGTCATCGTTGAATTTCCTCTTGTTAATTTTTTGATAGTTAAGTCTTCTGCTTTATTGTTGGCAAGCCTTAGGTTGTTTACAGACGATAGAAGGGCATCTTTTGTTTTTTGAAGATGGTCAATTGTCTTATCTATTTCTTCAATTGCTGTTTTAAATTGTCTACTAGCCAAGTCATAGTTTTTTGCAAATCCTACTTTAAATGTGTTAATATTTTCTTCGAAATTTGTTATATCAATATTTTGACTTTTCACTACAGCTAGTTCTGCTTTAGCTTGCATTGAATTCATTGCTGCATTACGTAATATTGTAATAATTGGTATGAAAAATTGTGGTCGTACTACATACATTTTTTCATATTTGTGAGAAACATCGACAATTCCTGCATTATACAATTCGTTATCAGCTTCTAAAAGAGAAACAAGAATAGCATATTCACATTTTTTTTCTGTTCTATCCTTGTCTAATTCTTTAAAAAAATCTTCATTTCTTTTTTTTGTTGCAGTTTCGTCACCCTCATTTTTCATTTCGAACATTATTGAAATTATTTCGTTTCCTAAATCGTCAGTTTCCTTATAAATGAAATCTCCTTTACTTCCTGATTTTGAGTCGTTGTCCTTTTCAAAATATGCTTTTTGAAATGCTGTTGCACGAAGTTTATTAAATTCTATTTCACAATGTTGTTCTAGTGTTTCACCTAACATTTTAGTTGAAAGTTTGAGTTTCATATCTTTACGCAATGCAATTTCCTCATCTTTCATTTTAATAATATCATCTTTTGCCTTTAGCTCGGCAGTATGCTTTTCGCTTAAAGATTTCTCTAGTAATTGTTTTTCTGCTTCTTTCAGTTTTATATTATTGGCTAAATCGTCTCTTTCCTTTTCTATTTTTTGAATTGCTTCTGTTACTGAAAGTTTTTTTTCTGTTTCGGCATTTTCAAGTTTTGCTTTCATTTCTGTTAGCAAAGTATTTTTTTCTGCTAATTGTTCAGATAAATTGCGCTCATTATTGGCTTTAAGGAATGCAATTTCTTTATCCTTATTGGTAAGTTCAACTTGCTGAGAATTTTTAAGATTGGCTTCTGCAAGTTTAATAGCATTTACTTTTTCTTTTTCCGCAAGGTTTAATCTATTCTGCAATTCTTCTTCAAATTTATGGTCTCTAACTTGTTTAAGAATGTCAGCAAAACCTGCTTCATCTACTTTAAAAACCTTCTTGCAATTCGGACAAATAATTTCGTTCATATATATATAAAGTTTATTTTATTTTATTGGTTTAAGTATAGTAATAAAGTGAAGCTAAAATATTAATATTCTCACAAATGTACCAAAACTTTCGCAAGTCATCTGACTGTTCTGTCTATATTTATAATTGTTATTATCCACGATTCTTATAACTTATGACTATTATAAAACTCTCTGTTTCTTTTTTGTGTATGTTTGGCGGGCAAAATCAACACATTTTAGATGCGGAAATCAGTTTATTATTTACTTCTCCTTTTTTTAGTTTCCTGTTCATCAACAGAAGAAAAAAAAGAAACAAGAACTGTTTTTAAATATAACGAAATGGGAGCTGTTACTTCTCTTGATCCTGCAGCGGCAGTAAGTTTCGAGAATATAAGCATTGTGAATCAACTGTTCAATGGCTTGGTTCAAATGAATGATTCACTGCAAATACAAGCATCCATAGCCAAAAGCTGGAGTATCTCTGCAGATGAAATTGCATATACATTCAACTTACGAAACGACGTTTATTTTCATGATAACACATGCTTTCCTAACGGAAAAGGAAGAAAGGTAAAAGCGTCCGATTTTGTGTATTCCTTCAATCGCCTTATGGATGCGAAGGTTTCGAGTGCGACTACTTTATTAACGTATGTAAATAATAAAAGTCAAAAAGCATTTGAAGCACCTAATGATAGCACTTTTATTATTCATTTGAAGAAACCTTTTGTGCCATTCATAAGGATTTTAACAATGAAATATTTTTCTGTATTGCCTCACGAAGCAATTGAATTATATGGAGATGATTTCCGCAAAACACCTGTAGGTACTGGTCCTTTCCGATTTAAGATGTGGGAAGAAGGTTCTAAAATAGTGTTGCTCAAAAACAATAATTATTTCGAATATCAAGGTGCCACTCGTTTGCCTTATCTGGATGCAGTTTCCGTTTCGTTTATAAAAGATAAGGAAACTTCTTTTCTTAATTTCCTGAAAGGAACTACAGATATGATTTCCGGTATTGATGCCATAAATACTGATGAAGTGCTGACTCCGGAAGGAATTATAAATGATGAATACAAAAGTAAATTCAAAATGCAAACCACTCCATTTTTAAAAACGGATTATCTTGGTTTTATTATTGATGAAAATTTGCCAGCTGTAAAAAACTCACCACTAAAAATTAAAGCAATAAGGCAGGCAATTAATTATGGCTTTGATAGAAAGAAGATGGTTATTTATTTACGCAGAAACTTTGGCATTGCAGCCACTTCAGGTTTCATTCCTCCGGGATTGCCTTCTTACAATGCATCTATCGTAAAAGGTTATGATTACAATCCCGAGAAAGTAAGACAATTATTAACGGAAGCAGGTTTTCCGAACGGTAAAGGTTTGCCTGCAATTTCACTTGCAACTACCGAACAATATTTGGAACTGGCAGAATATATTCAGTCGCAATTATCGGAATTCGGAATAGAAATAAAAATAGATGTTCAGAAATCTTCTGTGTTGGGTGAGAATGCAGCTAACAGTAAAATTAATTTTTTCCGTAAGTCGTGGGTGGCTGATTATGCGGATGAAGAAAATTTCCTTTCCTTATTTTATTCTAAAAACTGGAGTCCGAAAGGATTTAATTATACACATTATTCAAACCCTGGATTTGACAGGCTTTACGAGAAATCACTGGAGGAATTGAATGATTCTGTTCGTACTAATTATTTTAGAGAAATGGATAAATTATTGATTGATGATGCGCCAGTAGTTCCTTTATATTATGATGAAGTAGTGAGATTGGTTCAGAATAATATTGTAGGACTGACTTTAAATCCAATGAATTTGCTTAACTTGAAAAGGGTGAGGAAGAATTAAAAGTCTATTATTTAATTCTATTGTACTTCAAGGTAAGTAACCACTGGAAAATGGTCTGATAATTCTTCTCTTATAGTTCGGAAATTATATGCTTTGAATTTTTTGCTGTGTAAAATATAATCAATACGGAAAGAGGGAAATATTCCGATGTAACTTTTGCCAAAACCATTGCCACTTTCGACAAATGCATCTTTCAAATTTTTAGATATTGTATGGTAAGTATAAGAAGCTGGTGTATCATTAAAATCGCCACAGATGATAACAGGGTAAGGTGATTGGTCGATACTTGCCGAAATTAAATCGGCTTGTTTGGCACGTTTTACAAAGGCTTTTTTTAATCTTCTTAAAATATTTTTAGACTGTTCCATGTCTTCCGATTCAATGTCTTTTTGTAAATCTTCTGCATATTTATAATCGCTTTTGCTGAATGCGATGGACTGTAAGTGCATGTTATAAACGCGAACAGTATCATTACCGATTTTAATATCCGAATAAATACAAACATTATTACTGTGGTATCCGAAATCAATTTTTCCTTTCGAAACAATAGGGTAATAACTGAATGTTGCAATTCCGAAATGCTGATTCATACGTTCGTGAGTGGTATATTCTACGTGCACATATTTTGCTTTTTGAAAACGCAAAATAGAATCGAGATTATCAAACTTACAGCTGTCGCGCGTAAAGAACTCCTGAAAACACATAATATCGGGACTTTCATCATTAAGGAGATTAAACATTTTAGCACGTGTTTCGAGATTATGACTCCAGTTATATAAATCAAAAACCTTTACATTATATGACATTACTTTGATTACCTTTTTTGATTTGTCAGGTGAACCCTTCAAACTAAATTGTACATAATGATGAATATTTGACCAGCCTATAATTATAAAAAAGAGTGAATAAAAGGCACGTTTTCTTAATTGTATTGCCCAATAAATAACAAACAGCAAATTAATTATTACAATTAAAGGATAGGCAATTCCGAAGAAAGCGATAAAATAAAAATTCTCTGGACTTACGTGAGGTGCAAGATAAGAGATGAGCAAACATACTACTGCAATGTGATTGCAGAAAGAAGCGACTTTATTAAAGTAAAAGCGTTTCCGTTTTTTTTCTTTATTAGTTTCTAAGCTCTCCAATTATTATTAAGTTATAAAGTTGAAAAGTTTAAAGTTTGAAAGTTACGATAACTTTCAAACTTTGAACTTTAAACTACTTCTTGCTTGCATTAAATAAAATATCCTTTTCTGCTTTGCTCAAACTTGAATATCCCGACTTAGAAATTTTATCAAGTATAGCATCGATTTGCTGTTGGCTTACTTTTCGTTTATAATTATATTCTTCGTCGGAAACAGTTCTTTTATATGCTACTTTCATTTTACCTTTTGGTGATTTATTAAAAAGGTTTGAAATCCAATTTAAACAAGTATTTATTCCTTTAGATAAATCTCTTCCTTTTTTGAACTGTTGAATAAATATAAATCCCATTAAGGCTCCGCCTAAATGCGCAATGTTTCCGCCAACATTAGAATAGGATGTTACACTTAATACATCAATAAAAATAACGAACAATGCCACATAAATTAATTTGACCGGACCGATAAACATTAAATTCAATTGGTAATTAGGAACCAATGTGGCGGATGCAATAATAATAGCCGTGACTCCGGCAGAGGCACCAACCAGAGGCAATCCGATATAGACATTGAAATCAGGAATAAGATTAACTAATAGAATAGTTACTAATCCACCGGCAATACCGCCCATTAAATAAAGAGGTATAATTTTTTTTGAATCAGTAAAAGTTGTAAGTATTTGTCCGAACCAAAACAATGTAATCATGTTCCAGAAAAGATGCATTAATTCGATATGAACAAACATATACGTTATAAGTGTCCAGGGCTTAAACAAGAATCCGTGAAGACTTAAAGGAAGTGAAATGTTTTCGATAAATAACTTTACGAAGTAAGCGAAAAGCCCTATTCCTCCTGTAAAGAAAAGAAGAATTCGGAATAAACTTATTATTAAAAAAACAGCAATATTGATAACAATTAAACGAGTAACAACATTGCCGCTTTTAATTTTTAATTTAATATCATCTATAATTTGATTCGCCATAATTTAATTAGAAAGTTCTGCTTCTTTTTTTCTGCCAGTATTTTATTAAAATAAATCCGAATAACATTCCGCCCAAATGTGCAAAGTGAGCAACATTATCATTTGGATTATTAGCAATGCCGGAAAATAATTCAGCCGCTCCATAAATAATAACAAACCATTTTGCTTTAATGGGAATTGCAAAATAGACATATAATAATGTGTTGGGAAATAACATTCCGAATGCAAGTAATATTCCGAAAACTGCGCCCGATGCTCCTATTGTAGAAGTATTGAGAAGAATATTAATTTCTCCAGCAACATCTATCCAATTTTTCCCTTGGTCTAATATTTCAGAGCCTTGTGTTATTATCTTATTCAAATCATCAGGAGAAATTTGCGAGTAAAGAGAATTTAATCTGAAATAAGTTACCAGCATTTGGATAAGTCCGGCACCTATACCAGTTATTACATAATAGGTTAAAAAACGTTTTGGTCCCCAATAATTTTCCAATATATTGCCAAACATCCATAGAGCAAACATATTAAAAAAAAGGTGCATAAAGCTCCCGTGCATAAACATATAAGTTACCAATTGATAAGGACGGAATCTTTCGGAAAGAAAGAAATGCAGACCGAGAGTTTTAGATAAATCAAATTGATATTGGGTTTCTAAAACCATTGTTGCTAAGTAAAACAAACCATTAAGTATCAAAAGATTTTTGACAACAGGCGGTAATATTCTAAAACTTGTGGGGCGAAATTGTTCGTAACTCATATATTTTATTTCTTAAATCTTTTATCCAAATCATCACTTGAAAAGGAAGTGATTGTGGGCTTTCCATTAGGTGCGCTGTAGGGCATTTTGCATGCAAACAGTTCATCAATTAAATTATTCATTTCTTCCTGTGTTAAATTTTTGCCGGATTTTATTGACAAATTTCGGGCCATAGAACGTGCAAGGTTTTCACGTTTGTTGGATTTAAGTTCAATCATATTCTGTTTATAATTCTCAATAAGCCCTTCGAGCAATGCAACAGAGTCGGAGTCGGCAGTATCGGCAGGGATGCCATGAATTATAAACGTGTTTTTTCCGAACTCGCTTATATCAAATCCCATTGCCTTAATGTCAGTCTCTAATTCTTTTACTAATGCAAAATCGACAGGGTTAAACTCAATTGTCTTTGGAAATAATTCCTGCTGAGTAGAAGATTTATGTTTTTCGAAAGCATCTAAAATATGTTCATACAAAATCCGCTCGTGCGCGCCCTGCTGGTCGATAACCATAAAACCAGTTTTGATGTGCGTTAAAATATATTTGTTGTGAAGCTGATAAGACGATTTTAAATTTGATTCGTGAAGTTCGTTATCCCAGTCAGTATTGATTGTTTGTTGATTATCATCTTCTTTTTTTATTTCAAATTCCAATTGATTATCTGCATGACGGCTGTACATTTTTTCCCAATTTTCGCGGTTGGATAATTCGCGCTCGGAAGGTTTAATGCTTGGCGAACTCTCCGTTTTAAAAGGATTATAGTTAGGGTCAACGGTAATTGTCGGTTGTTTATAAATTCCATCAACAGGCTTAAGAGGCATATTATATAGATGCGCTTCCTGATTGAAATCGATGCTGGGAGAGATATTGAACTGCCCCAACGATTTTTTTATTGTGGAACGCAGGAAAGCATAGATGGCTTTTTCGTCTTCAAACTTAACTTCCGTTTTTGTAGGATGAATGTTGATGTCAATTGATTTCGGGTCGACATCCAACATTAAAAAGTAAGAAGCGTAACTATCGTTAGGCAACAATTGTTCGAAGGCAGACTGAACTGCGTGATGCAGATACGCTGATTTTATAAAACGTTTATTCAAAAAGAAAAACTGTTCGCCACGCGTTTTCTTAGCAAAATCGGGCTTTATGATGTAACCTTTAATATTTACAATATTTGTATTCTCCTCAACTGGAACTAATCTGTTGTTATATGAACTTCCGAAGATAGCCATTAGCCGCTGTTTGAGATTGCCAATCGGCAAATTGAATATCTCGGTATTATTATGATGTAATGAAAAGGCAACCTGTGGATTTGGGATTGCTACACGCTGAAATTCATCAATTATATGACGAAGTTCGACTGCATCTGTCTTCAGGAAATTACGGCGGGCTGGTACATTATAAAATAGATTCTTCACCGAAATACTTGTTCCTTCTGGGCAACTGCAAGCTTCCTGACTTTTAAGTTCGCTACCTTCAATATCAATTTTGACTCCTATATCGTCGCCTATTCGTTTTGTTTTTAATTCGACTTGAGCAATAGCGGCAATAGATGCGAGAGCTTCGCCGCGAAAACCCATTGTTCGAATGGCGAATAAGTCATCCGCTTTGCGGATTTTGGAAGTTGCATGACGCTCAAAGGACATTCGGGCATCGGTTTCGCTCATTCCGCAGCCGTTATCAATAATCTGAATAAGTGTTTTTCCGGCATCTTTTATTATCAACTTTATGGAAGTACTACCCGCATCGAGTGCATTTTCCATCAATTCCTTGACAGCTGATGCTGGTCGCTGAACGACTTCACCTGCTGCAATTTGATTGGCAACGGAATCGGGCAAAAGCTGAATAATATCTGACATATGAGTTTTTTCGTTTTTAAAAAGACAAAGATACGAAAGCGGTTGTATTTGTTTGGAATTTGAGAATTTAATTAGTGATAAGAATATCTATCAGAGAAAATGAAAAAGAGAGGCATTTTAGAAAACGCTCAAATTGGAAGTTTAGACTAAAAAAACGTGAAAAAGAGGTTTTGGGGGGAGAAAGTGGATTAGAGGGCTTAAAAAGGGGTAAATATTTTTTTGGGGCTGAAAAGTGAATGGGCAAATGGGTTTTTCGGAACGTCGCGAGCGTTTTTCGGAACATCGCGAGCGTTTATCTTGACATCGCATTGGTTTTTCGGAACGTCGCGAGTGTATATCTTGACATCGCGTTGGTAAAATTTTACATCGGAAAGCCATCACTTGAACCTGTTTTGAAGAAACAATTAATTGATAAAAATAAAGTGAATATCTTTCTGTTAATAAATGAAGCTTATCTTTGAGGCTAAAAAACATGTTAAAAAAAATCCTTTCTGTAAGACCGCAATCCTTTCCAATAAATTTAAGTTTATTTATTCTTCGTTTATCAGCAGGAATTCTGATGATACCGCATGGATATTCTAAATTAATTCATTTTACAGAAAAGCAAAATTCATTTGAAACTTTTTTGGGTATTAACTCGAGTGTTTCTTTGGCATTGACTATAGGTGCCGAATTTTTTTGTTCTTTACTATTGAGTCTTGGATTTATGACACGTATAGTTTTAGTTCCTTTAATTATAACAATGCTTGTTGCTGAATTTAAAACTATGAATGGAGCTGTTTTTGGTGATGGGCAATTGGCGTTTATGTATTTAGTTATTTATGCAGTCCTATTTATTTCGGGACCGGGTAAATTAAGTATTGATAATTATTTATTTAAAAATAATTTGGGCTGACTTGATTTTTAATAAGAAGCAACCTTTTAATAAATAAAACGTCATATCAATAATCAGAGTAAATTTGCAACTTAATAATTTATAAATAGTGAACCTTCGAATCAAATATTTTTTATTTTTTTTATTTTCTTTTTCTTCTTTTGTGTTATTTGCACAAGATCAGGTGGGAGACGATGACGA
This sequence comes from uncultured Bacteroidota bacterium, assembly GCA_903870175.1. GTDB lineage: Bacteria > Bacteroidota > Bacteroidia > 2-12-FULL-35-15 > 2-12-FULL-35-15 > 2-12-FULL-35-15. The sequence continues at coordinate 5,362 of CAIQBY010000322.1, read as the reverse complement.
TGATGGTTTTCCAGCAAAAAAAACAAGCCCGGAAAACGGGAAGAAAAATTATTATCTTTTTAGTTCAAAAGTAAACATTACTGTGCCTCATGCTATTTCCAACAGTTCATTTAAAAAATGTTTTGTGGGAATTTATGAAGTTAGCGGAGGATTAAATGTATTTATATATAAAGGACTATTTATCGGAGGGAATTATGAAAATGGCTTGCTGAAAATAACGCAAAATAAAATTCCCAATTACGATGTGAGCATGCACTTGGATAATGCTGCTGGAAAAATAGGCGGTGATTTGTATCTTGGTGAACGGAACAGAGTTGTATTTTCTACAGCTATTTCTTTTGGTCAGAACTGGACAAGATATTATGGTTTAGTGGCGAAAGACCCGCACAAAACCGTTACAAATACCAGTTATAATTGTACTTTTTATGAACCTGAAGTGGATTTGTATTTTTTGGCAGATGACAATTTTGGAGTAGGTGCCACTATCAAGTATACTGTATTTGATCATACTTTCGACCCATACGAATTAAGTTTAAATGATTGGGCTGCTTTTAATCAAACTTCGGCAGGCTCTACTCAATATCTGAGTTTTGGATTTGCTGTTTATTATAATTTTCTCAAGAAAAAACATCAATAAGGTATATAAATAAAAAAACATGCAATTAGCATGTTCTTTTATTCTCAAAAATTGAAATCAATTAATGTGATTTTTTTACGTTGGTTGCATTCAATCCCTTAGGACCACTTTCAATTTCGTACTCAACTTTGTCGCCTTCACGAACATTGTCAATTAGCCCTGATTTGTGAACAAAGAGATCCTTTTCACCTGAATCCTGAGCAATGAATCCAAAGCTCTTCTCCGGATTGTAAAACTTTACTGTACCTTTTAACATGATTTTATTTATTTAATTTAGCGCAAGTTAACATTAATAATCCTTCTGCAAAGTGTTTTTTACAAATCCAATCTTTTTATTGAACAACCTACAGATTTAGAAGAATTAGTTCTTACAGATTTTCCCGCAGCTACAGAATTGATTGCATCTGCCAAATAATGCTCCTTTGCATCATTTGCATCTTTGACATTGTCATCAATTGCGCCGCGATAAACCAATCCGTTTTTATCAAAAAGAAAACAATGCGGAGTGCGGGTAGCACCAAAAGCATCAGCTAAGACTGAATTTTTATCAACTACATAATTAAAATCATAAGCCTGAGTAACTGCATATTTTTTCATTTCATCAAACGAATCATCATCATTTCGAAGTGCTTCATTGGAGTTTATAATTGCAACTCCAATTTTATTTTTCTTAGCCAATGCAGCTGATTCTTTAATTCGAGTAGCGCTGAGTTTTACATACGGACAAGTATTGCATGAGAAAATTACGAGTAATCCATTTTCGCCTTTTATTTCGGATAATGAAACTTGTTTGCCACTAACATCAAGCATCTTTTGAGCAGCCATCGGAATTGGTTTTCCAATTTCCAACTCAGGATTTAAGACAGGCTTAAAGGCAGTTGAGATAGATATCAATGCTAATGACAGAATAAATTGAACAGATTTTTTCATGAATTAAATTTTAAATTTAAAGTGAAATTACAAAAATCAAACGAAAGTGAAGAAATTGTTTTAAATTTGATTGAAAATAGTATTCCGAAATTGTACGATTATTATAAAATATTAGACATTCAACACAATGCTTCGATTGATGATATTAAACGCGCGTATCGATTGAAAGCAAAAATTGTTCATCCCGATATGAACAGTTCTCCAAAAGCCAACGAAGTTTTTTCGGTTGTAAATGAGGCTTATGAGACTCTTGTTGATAAACACAAAAGGTATATTTATGATATGAAACTGAGCTTTGCAACAGCGGTTAAAGAAGATGCAGAAAGGAAGAAACAATATTATGGTTCATCCGTAAAAAACAATACGTATACTAATTCTCACAGTAATAATTCTAACTTTCATTACGAATGGAAAGGTTTTAAAACAGATATACCCAAACCCAAAAACGACGATTATTACTATAATTTATCACCCGTTATTTATAATTTATTATTTATATGCGGAATGTTTTTAGGGTTTGTAATAGTCATTGTAACAATTGTCGGAACCATTAAAAACTTTTGGCCAAAACCTTTTATTCTTATTTCTGTTTTAGGAATTATACTTATTATCCAAGGATGGAGAGGTGTGATAGGGAAAAAGACTGTTATCGATTCCATAAAAAAAAGATTTAAAAAATAAATGGCTTCATTTACTTCTTCAAAAATTATCCCTTCGAGTTGTTTAACAATTTTGCGAACTTTACCCTCAATAAAAAAATATTTAATGTTTCTTAAAAGATTATTGTTTTGTTTTGTTTTTCTTTTTTTGTTGTAATGCAAATTGAAGCTCAACAGGAAACTGTAATTTCAGGGCGTGTTACTGAATCGGGAACCAATAATGGCATTCCCTTTGTTAATATACGTTTTAAAGGAACATTCATAGGGTCTGTTACTGATTTCGAAGGAAATTATTCAATGAAAACAACTGCCGCTATAGATTCTATTTATGTTTCATTGATTGGTTATAAATCAAAATCAAAGGCTGTAAAAAGAGGAAGAACTCAAGTTGTCAATTTCCAGTTAACTGCCGAAGCAATGAATTTAAATACTATTGAAGTGCGCCCGGGTGTTAATCCTGCATTGAGAATTATCAGGAATGCAGTTAATAACAAATCAAAATATAACCGTGAAAATCTTACAGCAGTGCAGTATGTAAGTTATACAAAACAGGAATTCGCAATAAATAATGTTACCACAAAAATGCGACGACGAAAGTTTCTACATGGAGTTACCGATTTATGGGATAAGATGGATTCTCTGGCAGGAGAAGACAGTAAGGCGAATCTCCCTGTCGCGATGAGCGAAATCATTTCTGATATATATTCTTATAAAGAAGGAGAGAAAAGACATGAAGATGTGAATGCGTCAAAAATAAAATTTGTTGGGATGAAGGATGGAAGTGCACTTCAGCAGCTTCAAGGGACTGACTTTTTAAATTATAATTTTTTTAATAATAATGTAGCACTCAACAATAAAGATTTTCTATCACCAATTGCAGATAATGCCAATTTGTTTTATAATTATTATTTAATAGACAGTATGTTTATTGATAGTACTAAATGTTACGAAATAAAGTGCCGACCCAAAAACAAAATGGATTTGGCTTATACAGGAACACTATGGATTACTGACACAACATTTGCGATTAAACAACTTGATTTGGAAATTACAAAGGATGTTAATTTTAATTTGGTTGATCATGCAAGAATTCAACAATTAAATATTCCTACTGAAGCCGGTCCTTGGGTCCCTTCACAAACACGTGTTCTAATTAAGTATTCTACACAGCTAAAAAAATTTGTTGCTTTAACTCAGAGGACTTACAATTCAAATAAATATTATGTAGTAAACAAACCAAAGGAAAAAGATTTCTATCGGACACGAATTACATTTAAAGAAGATGCAGTATCCAAAGATACTGCCTGGTGGACAAAAGAACGACATGAGCCCTTAACAAACCTCGAACAAGAAAATTATAATATGATTGATACAGTTCGTGCAATTCCTTTAATAAAAATAGGGTCAAATGTCATGTACTTTTTATTCTCAGGATATAAAGATGTGGGGCCGGTGGATATTGGTCACTATATAAATATTTATGGTTATAATAAATACGAAGGTTCACGTATTCAAATTGGTGGCCGAACAAACGTGAAGTTCAGTAAAGACTGGATAATAAGTGGCTATGGAGCTTATGGGTTTCGCGATAATGGGTTTAAATACAATGCACAAGTGGAACATATTCTTACTCGTTATCCATGGAGCAGTATAGGGATTCAATACAGGGATGATATAGACCAGATTGGAACTACTTATAGTACATCTTCCAATATCAGTTTAGGTCAATCACCTAATAATTTATATAATACATTTTCACATATTGGAAATATTTCAAAATTATTGCGAAAACAGGAAGCCCGAATCTGGTATGAAAAAGATTTTAACCTAGGACTTTATTCAACTATCACTTTTCACAATATGCATACTACACCGCTTTACCCTGTCGCATTTGGCGACCAGTTCACTCTTTTTCAGCAAAAGAAATATACAATATCTGAAATATTATTTGAAACAAAATATTCTGTAAAGGAAAAATTTATTCAAAACGGAAATCAACGTATTTCTTTTGGCAACAATAAATCCCCTGTTATCACACTTGACTATACATTGGGAATAAAACACTTGCTTGGCGGAGATTTTAACTACAACAAATTAAGTCTTTCTATCACCAATCGCTTTCGTATGGCAACACTTGGCTATTCGCAGGTGCTCGTCAAAATAGGCAAAGTGTTTTCTGAAGTGCCCTATACCTTACTCGAAATACCACGTGGAAACCAAACTTCTATCTATGCAAATAATACTTATAACATTATGAATTATTTCGAATTTGTATCTGATCAATATATTGAAGCCTATTGGCAGCATCACTTCAATGGTTTGTTTTTCAACCGTATTCCACTATTTAAAAAACTTAACTGGCGTGAAGTTGTTGGATTAAATATGGCTTACGGAACTCTAAGTGATAAAAATAAAGTGTTCAATACTAATAATAGTTTTACAGTAATGGATGATGTCCCATATTTTGAAGCTGATTTAGGAATAGAAAATATTTTTGATTTCATCCGTATAGATTATCTCTATCGTCTTACCTATAACGATGATTCTTACAAAGCCGATTATCAGAAGGCAAATCCGGGAAGTTCCATAAGTAACTGGGGACTGAAAATTGGGTTTAGTTTCTCATTTTAGTATTAACTAACTTATCAGTATTTACATTTTACGTTTTTACCTTGGAAGAATAAAAATTTCAGAGTAACATAAATACAGACCAAAAGAATATTAATAATGCTTGTTTTACTTATTCACTAAAACCTTATATGAAATTTGATTATGTCTAAGTAAGAAAAAGCATAAGGACATTTTCGAATTGGAAGCAGAAAAGTACTGATAAATTTATAATAAATTTAAGTTGGGGAGGGGAATACTGAAACTATATCATATTTATTAAAATGAAAAGAATATGAAATTTTTAATTAAGTCAACTGAAAATAATAATGGATTGCAAAAACAAAATATAGTTTCATAATTATCAGATAAGATGTTTTTGCGGATTCCAATTAATGACAAAAGAGTAAATAACTCAACTTGCTAGTTCATAAATTTAATTAGCTGGAGAGCAAACACGAATAGAATCAACTTAATCAAAAAGCCATTCAACGAGACAGCGTGTATTGTTTTTAAAAACAATTTTTTG
>CAIQBY010000321.1 GCA_903870175.1 uncultured Bacteroidota bacterium | reverse complement strand
TGGATTTAAGAAGAAATCCGGTACGTAAAAATCTGGAATTACGTCATAGGATGGCTATTGAAACTCGCTTGTATCTTGACAGATTAAATTTCCTTGAAGTAGAAACTCCAGTATTGATTAAGTCAACGCCTGAAGGCGCGCGCGATTTTGTGGTGCCATCCCGGATGAATCAAGGAGAGTTTTATGCTTTACCTCAATCTCCTCAAACATTCAAACAACTATTAATGGTTGGTGGTTTCGACCGTTATTATCAGATTGTGAAATGTTTCAGAGATGAAGATTTACGTGCCGACCGTCAGCCTGAATTTACTCAAATAGATTGTGAAATGGCGTTTGTGGAGCAGGAAGATATTTTAAATACGTTTGAAGGATTGGTTCGCCATTTATTTAAAGCAGTTAAAGGTATTGATATTCCTGAGTTAACACGAATGACGTATGCTGATGCAATGAAATTCTATGGGAATGATAAACCGGATATTCGCTTCGAAATGAAGTTTGTTGAATTGAACGACATTGTAAAAGGTAAAAACTTTAAAGTATTTGATGATGCCGGATTAATAGTTGGAACATGTGCAAAGGGAGCAGGGGAATATTCACGCAAGCAATTAGATGAATTAACAGAATTTGTTAAACGTCCGCAAATAGGTGCTACCGGATTGGTTTACGCAAGATACAATGCTGATGGAACAATTAAATCTTCGGTAGATAAATTTTATAATGAAGAAGAATTAAAAAAATGGGCTGCTGCTTTTAATGCGCAACCCGGTGACTTAATTTTGATTCTTGCAGGTGAAGAAAACAAAACCCGAAAAGCTCTTTCCGAACTGCGTTTAGAAATGGGGAACCGATTAGGATTACGTGATAAAAACAAATTTGCAGCACATTGGGTTGTTGATTTTCCTTTGCTCGAATTCAATGAAGAAGCAAATCGCTGGCATGCAATGCACCATCCTTTTACTTCTCCTAAGCCTGAAGATATTGAATTGATTGATTCTAACCCGGGTGCTGTTCGGGCAAACGCATATGATATGGTGATTAATGGTGTAGAAGTTGGTGGCGGCTCGATTCGTATTTTCAACAAGCAATTACAATCCCGAATGTTTGATTTGCTTGGCTTCAGTAAAGAAGAGGCAGAAGCTCAATTCGGATTCTTAATGAGTGCATTCGAATTTGGTGCACCTCCGCACGGCGGCATTGCTTTTGGATTTGACAGATTATGTTCTCTTTTTGGAGGTGCTGAAGTTATCCGTGATTTTATTGCTTTCCCTAAAAACAATTCAGGACGCGATGTGATGATTGATTCTCCTTCAACTATTTCCCAGATACAATTGGATGAGTTGAATATTGCTTTGAAGAAAAAGTAAACTGTTAATATTTAAGGGTAATTTTCACACTGTCATTCAGTGTTTTTTTAGCAGGAAGTTCGCTTGGCGGCAATGGCATTTCTTTTAAAGATTCTATCATTTTAACCATATCCGGTTCAAATTTCTCTTTATTTTCAGCACTGGTCCATGACAATATCTGATAAAAAGTATAGGGAGTTTCTATGATTGCAAGTTTATAATAAACATCCGTCTGTTCCACTTTCCCTGTTACTTCCGCTATCAGCGCTTTATTACCATTTATTTCCTGCCTTCCAGGAACACTTATTTTTCCATTTTTTATTGATTCGATAAAACCCTGTTTCGCAATATTATTAAAGTATGCATCTATGTCATAATTGATATCATAATCCTGCATAGTCTTTTTCTTCTCATCTATTACCAGTGCATAAATCCCTTTCTCGGCATTCTGATATTGCATGGATGCATCTTTATGCAAGTCTTTACAAGGCTGCAAATAATCAGGTACAGAAATCGAATATCTATTATTTATAGTTACTTCAGTAAACACTGTTTGGTGATTACATGATGATAAAACTATCATTGTAACAAGAACAAATAAATATCGTTTATACATTTTCATAAATTATTCCTCGCAAAGAACACAATTTTTTTCGGTAAAAAAAAATCTCCTGCCAAAAACATTCAGCAGGAGATTTATTTATTGTTAAATATAAATTACAGTGTACCTCTTTTTTCCTGTTCTCTTTCTATTGATTCGAACAACGCTTTGAAGTTGCCGGCACCGAATCCTTTGGCACCCATACGTTGAATGATTTCGAAAAACAAGGTAGGTCTGTCTTCCACAGGTTTTGTAAATATCTGTAATAAATAACCTTCTTCATCTGCATCAACAAGAATAGCAAGTTTCTCAATCACATTCATATCC
>CAIQBY010000320.1 GCA_903870175.1 uncultured Bacteroidota bacterium | reverse complement strand
TTTTATCGGAAAAACACAATGGTACAGCAACAAACTTTTATTGTGCCGCTTATGAATATGTTCACTCATTTTGCAAACATATTACTTTTTTTCCTACGCACACCCCGAGGCAGAGCCTCGAGGTATTATTTGAATAAAAAATCAATACTCTTATTGACAGTATTTTCTTTAACATTAGGGGCAATGGCGCAGGAAACAAGGAAGGATTCACTTGCTGCAGAACCCAAAAAGTGTGTTGATCTTGTTAAGATGAGCGATTCTATAATGATTATTACTAAAGACTGCAGGCAAATGCCGCTTGAAAAAAATTACACCTTTATTAATGGCATTTCGGTTTCTACTACAGGTTTAGTCAAAATGGCTGATGGTACGTCTATGCAGTTAAAAAAAGGTGATGCGATAGATATGAATGGTAAATTGATGAGACGCAACAAAATTAAAGCAACTTTCTAAAGCTTGGGATATTCTTTAAATCTATTTTAACAATTGTACTTTAAATAAAATTCCACTTGCTATTTTAACATAAAACTTTTACTTCTTAAAGTTTTAAAAAGATATCTTTTAAAGATTGGGATGCGTTAAGTAAAAAACAAATACAGTTATCATGTAATTATTTAGTTAGTTAGGTGCAGGAAAAATAAATAACCTTTCAAGGTTTGAATATTTTCTCTTTGAAGAAAAATATGTTGATATATTATTTTCCAAAATATCCAATTAGATTAGAAACAAAAAGCCAGATAAATATCAAGGAAAACGAAACGAACAATGTATTCATCAACACCTCGCCTATTTTGAAAATAGCTTTTTTAGGAATTTGATACATGGGATAATATGAGAATTGTGTAATTACTTTCCCTGTCCAATAAGCAGCTATAAGCCCTGTGATTGCTACTGCCAAACCAGTATGATTTTTTAAATCCTCAGTAAACAGAATAGAAATTAATCCGAAAGAAAAATTCAGTCCTTGAATATAGCGGCCATAAGTTTTTGCGATTTCCTGATTTAATGGTTTCAATTTCTTTATATCATTATACCAGTCAAACACAACATGCCTGATATATGGATAAATAACAGCAGTGAACATTTGCCCGATTGCACCAAGAATAATTAACCAGTTTGGTATTTCAAATTTAATCATTTTTTATTCATCTTATTAACTTGTTGGGCTAACACTACCTGAACAAAGTTAGGAATCTTTATGTAGTAGTGAGGACACCACTTAATAATTGTCACCAGTGAAAAACACTTGCGCTGGCGGTCAGATTACTCATAATATTCTTTCAATAATGTCCTTGATTTTATATCATGCGGTATTTTCTCACCTTTAATGTTTCTTATTACTTTCCTTACCGCTACATTAGCTAACTGTCCAAGAATTTTTATTTCTTCTTTAGTTATTTTTTTTCTTCTCTTCGCTTTTTCACCAACTTGGATGTGTTGCTTACCAATATTACTATTTAATAACTTATAATCGACTTTGCCTTTAAGCTTTGATTGAATTAATTTAGTAAGTTTTTTTTCTAATTGATTTATCTTTTCTAACTGGCTTTTATCTTCCCCTTTATATTGACCGAATTTTGCGAAGAAAATGTAATAATTGTATTCTGTTGCAGCGTATAATTTATTACTCGATTCAGTATCATCATCAAAATGGGATAAAAGATTTCCTATTTCTGTAATTAGAGGATTACAGCCATTACTATCATCACCAAGTTTACCAATATAAAGTTTTTTTTCGTTGTTGTCTGGATTTGTTGGTCGGGCAACTATCCATTCTCGCTGTAGTGCAAAGTCTGAAATTGAGAAACTATATAAATTTTGATTGGCCATTTTTTATGGTTGTTCTAAAGCAATTTATGTTATAAACTGTTTTTCCTTTTTGCCGTTGTTGGTGTTTTCTTAATCCCCTTTTTATTTTCTTTCCTTTTTATATATTACTACTAATCACTCACAAAAATACTATTATTCCTCTCCCTGCACCCCACCACATTACAACTACTAAAAAACATTTAGCTACCTGAAAAACTCATTTCTTGTTTTTCCATTCTCAATTGTATGCCAAAATGCCATAGCTTCATCACTGGTAATAATATTACCTGCTATGGCAAACAAGCCTACCTGCAAAGAATTGCAACAATTTAATGTCGGCAATAAAGCTTTTTACGGGAAGCAGAAACTTTAACGGTACGTTCATTAAATTATCGAAAAGAAGAGTGCAAAAAACCTTTGCAGGGTTGCAAAACTGTTTTACATACATAAAAAGTCTTGCAGCGTTCATATAAAACCGATTTGTATGAACAAAAACCTTTGCAACGTTCATATAAAAGTGATTTGTATGAACAAAAAGCTTTGCAGCGTTCATATAAAAGTGATTTTTATGAACAAAAAGTGTTGCAGTGTTCATACAAAAGTGATTTATATGAACAAAAAGCTTTGCAACGTTCATATAAAAGCAATTAATATGAACGAAACATTGTTTTACACCACTGCAAAAGTGTTTTGCAACCCTGCAAAGAATATTTGCAATACAAAAGAAGAATTCAGAAAGAAAATTAACAAAAATAAATAATAATAAACAGTAATAATTTAATAAATAAATGAATTACCCCGAGGCAGAGCCTCGAGGTATCAGTTAAAGGATTTTTTTAATTCCGAGGCAGAGCCTCGGGGTATTAACCGACAACCTAATAAAATTGAGCACAATTCAATTATCCGCAAGTTGTAATTAGGAATTTGGCATCAGGCAACAAATAAAAGCTTCGTAGAAATAAGAGGCCTTTTTTGTGGGGTAGGGGTTATATAAAATGATTGGGGTTGAGAGGATTGTTGTTAGATGTTTTTTCTACCAAAGTTTCCATTTACTTTTTCCATTATTAGAGCCATCTTTGAAATTGTAAGGGTAATTTATTTCTATTAAATCCTTTTCAAGTTGCTGCCAATCTTCAAGTTCGTCAACAATTGATAAAACCATTTCCTTTGTCAACGTTTCTCCATTATATATTTTTGAAACTGTATCCAACGGAATTCCTGTTTTTTTATAACTTTCTTCAAAATATTCTTTTGCCCAATCGATGTAAGTTTGAGGTTGTCCGTCAAATATATTGAGCATTTCTTCTGAATTGTCTTCAACGTTTTCAAGTTGTCCAACTTCCCATTTTTTCAATTCTATTGTCCATAAACAAAATGTTGTCCCGATTGAATTTACAGGTTCTCCGAAACTAAAGTCCTTAAAAATACTTGGCAAATTGTTTGTCAATTTTGTTTTGTCCTGTTGGTTGTATTCGTGTGCAAAACCATTAATTACACAACCGTCTTCACGAAATAAAATATGCATTTCATCACCTGAACCATTCCTCATCTGCAAACATCTTTCATTTGTGTCCCACTTTGAATTGAAAGAATAGTAACGAAATTGCCATTCCTGGGAAATTATGGCGTCTAAAACTGAAATGGCTTTGCAAATTGTTTCTAAAGATTTTCTATCAGGTAATAAACTGTAATTTTTTGTTGAAATCATAATATCTTAACTTCTGTTTGTTCTAGTTGTTTTGGCTTAGTATGCTTGCAGCTAAATTGTTTATATAATAAGTTTATCTTTCACAAAACTACTTTTAATTTTAATGCAGCAAACTTTAAACTTCACAACTTCAAACTAAATAATCTATTTTGCATTGTCGCATATTTCCGATTATTATTTAACAACACAGCGTTATTAAACTGAACTTCAGAAATAAAAATAAAATTTATATTCAATCTATATTAACTTAAGTTGGTAATGCAAAACAAAAAACATATAGATTTGCAGACTAAAATAATTTACAATAACCACTTAACAAAAAATTTAAAGATGAAAAATATAGCAGTAATTGGTTCCGGAACAATGGGCAATGGCATAGCACATACATTTGCACAGCAAGGTTATAATGTAGCAATGATAGATATTTCGGCTCCTGCATTGGAAAAAGCAATGGCAACAATTTCTAAAAACCTTGACAGAATAGTTGCAAAAGGAACCATAACAGAAGCGGATAAAGCAGCAACATTAAAAAACATTACAACTTATACCATAATGGCTGAAGGCGTTAAAAACGCTGATTTGGTGGTGGAAGCAGCTACTGAAAATGTGGAAATAAAGTTGAATATATTTCGTGAACTCGAAAAAATTTGTCCTCCTCATACTATTCTTGCCAGCAATACTTCTTCTATCTCCATTACTAAAATAGCTGCCGTTACCAAACGTGCAGATAAAGTAATAGGCATGCACTTCATGAATCCAGTGCCGGTAATGAAACTGGTTGAAGTTATTCGCGGATATTCTACTTCGGATGAAGTAACAAATCTGATTATGGAAACATCCAGGAAGCTGAATAAAATTCCGGTTGAAGTAAACGATTATCCCGGTTTTGTTGCTAATAAAATATTAATGCCGATGATAAATGAAGCTATTATTACGCTTCACGAAGGAACAGCAGGTGTTGAAGAAATAGATACGGTAATGAAACTCGGCATGGCTCATCCGATGGGTCCTCTTCAATTAGCTGATTTTATTGGTTTGGATGTATGTCTTTCCATTATGAAAGTATTACAGGATGGATATGGTAATCCAAAATATGCTGCTTGTCCTTTATTGGTAAATATGGTAACAGCAGGACATCTGGGAGCTAAATCAGGTCAGGGATTCTATAAATATACTGCAGGAAGCAAGGAGTTGGTTGTAGCAGATATGTTCAGGAAATCTTAATTCCTGATTTAGAAATTAATTCTTACATCATTTTTGTTCTCTTTACAAGATAAGGCATCAGCACCTGCTCGTAACCGAGATTAATATCTGCTTCCACGAAATCAATTTTATATTGTCCGCATTTCAGCATCAGTTCTTTTTTATAATCGGACATTTGCTGCAGATAATTTTCTTTTATCTGGTTTGGATGCAGTTTCACCTCTTCGCCGGTTTCCATATCAATAAAGCGATATGGACGGTTATCAAAATCGAAATCAAGTTCCTTTTGTTTATCCACCACATGAAATAATATTACTTCATGTTTATTATGTTTTAGATGCTGAAGTGCAGCAAACACTTCCTCCGACTCGGATTTGGAATCCATCATATCACTGAAAATAATAACCAGTGAACGTTTGTGAATTGCTTCCGCTATCTCATGCAAAGCAGTAACAGCAGATGTTTTTTTATGCACTTTAATATCGTATGGTTGTATAAGATTTTCAAGTTGATGATACAATAGTTTTTGATGCAGCGAACTTGATTTTGCCACAGTATGAGATTCCACCGTTTCCGAAAATATACTTAACCCAACTGCATCCCGCTGTGTTTTAAGTAAAGCAATAATAGCCGCTGCACAATAAGCAGAAAATGTAATCTTATTTTTTTTACCGCTCTTTTCATCCGGTAAAGGAAAATACATGGAAGAAGAATCATCAATAATTATCTGGCAGCGAAGATTGGTTTCTTCTTCAAACCGTTTGATAAATAATTTATCTGTACGTCCGAATAATTTCCAGTCAATGTGTCTGGTAGATTCACCGGTATTATATAAACGATGCTCGGCAAACTCGACACTGAAACCATGGAATGGACTTTTATGAAGACCTGTAATAAAGCCTTCAACCACTTGTTTGGCAATTAATTCAAGATGTGTAAACTGCTGTACTGACTGATGATTAATGGTTTCCAAAATGAAAATATTTAAAGTTTATCAGTTAATCGCCTCGGGTTTATAGTTGCGAAGTAAGTAAAAAGAAAACAGCAGGTGAATCACCTACTGTCGACTTTTCAACTTCAAATTTTCTGACTTTTAACTAAAATAACGCTTTTAATTTAGCTTCAAGTACTGATTTAGGAACTGCCCCTACTTGTTTGTCAACTACCTGACCTCCTTTAAAAAATAATATAGTAGGAATGTTTCTTACTCCAAACATGGAAGACACATTCGCATTATGGTCAACATTAAGTTTTCCAATAATAGCCTTTCCTTCATAATCTTTTGCCAATTCTTCTACTATCGGTCCAACCATTCTGCAAGGTCCGCACCATTCTGCCCAAAAGTCAACCAATACCGGTTTGTCTGATTTTGCTACTAACTCATCAAAGTTAGCATCTGTAATTTCTAATGCCATAATTTTGTTTTTTATTAATAATATATAAGTTATTTGTATGCTGAACAGTCAACTATTTTGCCAAAAAATAAATTATGACAGTATGTCAGCAATTAATTCATAAAACGGGTACTTGTCCGTTTCGACTCTCTGTGTCTGCCATATAGTCCGCGATAAGAAAGCATAATTTCAAATCCACCGACCGAATGAGAAGCAGGTGTAAGACCTGAAACATTAACATCATACGCTACCGAACCTGAATAGTCACCATAATCATATCTGGCTGTAACAAACATAGCATCCCTGAGTCGATAAAAGACTCCAAAATGAATTGCCTGGTCGCTTTGATTAGTGGTATAATGAGAGTGTTCCGTTAAAATATATTTAACATTGGCACCTGCATCCAGCAATAATGTTGTTCCTTGCGAAGCTGCCATAATACTTGGCTCAATAAAAGTGTTGCTCGTTGCATCTGTCCTCAAACTGCCATTCCATTGAGCGCCAATTCGAGGGTATAATTTATCAGAGCCTCCCAATAATGTAACATTGGGAGCCGTAAAATGCTGATATGAGAATCCCAAAGCACTCCTGAATAAATGGTCGGTGGTAAAGTTCCATACAATACCTGTCGACATGTCCATATATCCAATACCATTAGTTCTCGCTTCTCCGCTTGGAAGTGCAGCATTATATTCAGTGCCGTCCCATTGGTTATCCCATTTTAATGAACTTAAAACAGCTGTTTTTGTTACCCAGCCAAATTCATACCCTATTGTAATATTATGCTTTTGTCTTCCGCCTAAAAACTTTGTAAAAGATAATAAACCATTATAAGTATTTGTTTTTAATTTTACAGAGCCTTGATTATCATTACTGAAATTAAGTCCGGCAGAGAAGAAGTCTCTTTTCTTCATTTTTCTTTTTAATATGTGGGCATCCAAAGAAACAGTATAGGTTTGATAGGGAGTACTTACAGTAAACCATTGCATTCGATATAATGTATATGCTCTTAAATCACCGTTAAAAACACCTGTATTGCCAGGGTTTGTTCCAATAGGCGAACTGTAGAATTGTGAAAAATGCTGATCCTGAGCAATAGAATACCTGATTAAAAGAATAAGTGCAACTAAGGTCAATGTTAGTTTTTTCATCACTATATATTTCATAAAAATTTAGTTCGAATAAAAATGTTTTTATCTAATTAATGCCAAAGTACCTTTTTCACTTACTGACTTCCCGTTACAATAGGTAACATTCAAAATATAATCGAACGAATTATCATTCATCAGCATTCCGTTATATGTTCCATCCCATCCTTTATCAAGCGATGTTGATTCAAAAACTTTCTCGCCAATCCTGTCATAAATTATCAAATCAATATAATCAATACCTCTGCCTTTTACCAGTAATAAATCATTATTATTATCACCATTTGGAGAGAAACCTGTAGGCATAAAATAGGAGTATATACCGGTTACATTAACTACTGTAGTATCACCGCTTATACATCCGTTTAAATCTGTAAAAGTAACATAATACTGTTGAGTAGCCGTTGCTGATATTGTTGCTGTTTGACATGTATTGCATTGCAGTGCAATATTAGGTCCCCATAAATAGGATGTTCCTGCAGGTTCCGCTGTTAACTGAGTAGTTTCGCATGAATTAATGGAAGTATTTCCTGTAATAGTTACTGGTGTTGACTGCACCACATGTATATAATCCGGTTTTAAAATAGTATCGGTACTCACTGAATTCGAGACAACCAGAAAAACAGTATAATTTCTAACACTGTCATAACAAACAGTAACCGGCCCGCTAACATTAGATGTAGAAGGATTGCCGCCTGGAAAATACCATGCCCAGTTAGAAGGTGTACCGGTTGTTAAGTCAGTAAAAGTAACACATCCGCTTGAACAAATGGTTGTATGGTCCGCAGAAAAATCAGGAATCAAATGGCAGTTATTTATTGTTACTGTACTTACAGCGGTAGAAGAACAGCCATTAGCAGTGCCTGTAACAGTATATGAGGTGGTGTTGGCAGGTGATGCCGTTGCAGTATTTGCTCCTGTTGACGTTGCTCCTGCTGACCAGGTAAAAGTGGTAGCTCCAGTTGCAGTAAGTGTTGCAGCCAAACCTGAACAAACACTTGGCGAATTTACAGTTACTGCAGGATTTGCAACAATTGTTATCGAAGAAGTATCCTGTGTTGCAGCACAACCACCTGAAGCAGCAATGGTATTAGTTACCACATAAGTTCCGGCAGTGCTTGTACTAAGGTTTACAAGACCTGTTCCGGCGGTAATACTTAAACCTCCTGTTGAGGAAAATGTCCCTCCTACTCCACCTCCGCTAAAAACAGGTGAAGGATTTGCAGCGTTTTGACAATATGGTGTAGCTGTATAGCTGAAAGTACCGACAGCAGGGGTATTAATAGTAATGCTTGATGTATTTGTAACAATAGGGCAGCCTCCTGATGCAGGAATAGTATTGGTTACCGTATATGTGCCTGCAGAACTAGTTGTAAAATCTACCTGACCTGTACTTGTATTTACAAAAACCAATCCTGCTGTAGAACTAAATGTTCCGGCAATACTTCCAGCTCCCAGAACAGGTGTCGGATTGGCAGAGTTTATACAATAAGGAGTATTAGTATAGCTGAAGTTTCCGGTAGATACAGTAGTTATTGTAATTGTATCAGTAGCAGAAGTTGAAGGACAACCGCCTGCTGCAGCTATTGTATTGGTAACTGTATAACTTCCTGCTGTACTGGCTGATAAATTTACCTGACCTGTGGAAGTGTTTTGAAATACCAAACCTGCTGTAGAACTATATAAACCGGCACTTGCACCGGCACCAAGAGCTGGTGAAGGATTAGCTGCATTCGAACAATAAGGAGAACCGGAATAACTAAAAGTAGCGAGTGAAGGGGCTGTTATTGTAATAGAAACAGTTAAATGTGTTGCACAAGGTCCTGGAGTTGTATAAGTTACACTATAAGTGCCTGCCGAACTGGCAGATAAATTTATTTCCCCTGGATTAACAATTGGAGTAACGAAAACCAAACCTGCTGGAGTGGAAGTAAAAGTACCTCCGGGAGTACCTGTAATTGCCGGAATAGGATTTGTTGCTGACTTGCAAAAGGTGTTGGAAGAGTAACTGAATGAAGAATCCTGAGTAGGATTGATAACAATGGTTGAAGTGGCAGAAACAGCATTACAGCCACCAGAAGCAGCAATAGTATTTGTCACCGTATAAGTTGACGCATTGCTCCCTGATAAATTTACCTGACCGGTGGACGTATTCAAAAAAACCAAGCCTGCTGTAGAGCTGAATGTACCTGCCACACCTCCTCCGCTAAAAGTAGGCAAAGGATTAGCAGCATTTTGGCAGTAAGGAGAACCTGTATAGCTAAAAGTAGCGACATTGGCAGCAGTAATAGTTACAGAAACAGTTAAACTTGTCTGGCATGGACCGGGAGTTGTATATTTTACATTATATGTACCCACAGTAGTTGTTGCTAAATTAATAACACCAGTACTTGTACTTACAAACGCCAAACCTCCAGGCGTAGCTGAAAAGGTTCCACCCGATGTACCTGTAATAGTAGGCATTGGATTGGCACCTGTTTTGCAAAATGTAGAACCTGTATAGTGGAACGAAGAATCCTGGGTTGGATTAATAACAATGGATGAGGTGGCAGTAATTGCAGGACAGCCACCCGTTGCTGGCAGTGTATTTGTAACTGTATAAGTTGATGCATTACTTCCGGATAAATTTACCTGACCGGTAAGAGTATTCAAAAAAACCAAACCGGCAGTTGAACTGAATGTTCCGGCAACTCCACCACCGCTAAAAGTAGGGGATGGATTGGCTGCATTCTGACAATAAGGAGTACCTGTATAGCTAAATGTGGCAACAGCCGGTGCTGTAATTGTAACAGGTACAGTCAAACTTGTTTGGCACGGGCCGGGTGTAGTATATTTTACATTATATGTCCCAGCGGTACTTCCAGCCAAATTAATTACACCAGTACTTGTACTTACAAAAGCCAAACCTCCAGGCGTAGCTGAAAAGGTTCCACCCTGTGTACCTGTTATAGTAGGTGTTGGATTGGCAGCTGTCTTGCAAAATGGAGAGCCAGTATAGTGAAAAGATGAATCCTGTGTAGGATTTATAACAAGACTTGATGTAGCAGTAATCGCTGGGCAACCGCCTGTAGCAGCTATTGTATTAGTTATAGTATATGTTGAAGCATTGCTGCCTCCTAAATTCACCTGACCTGTTGAAGTACTTGTAAAAACCAAACCCGCAGTCGAACTGAATGTACCTGCTACCCCTCCTCCACTATAAGTCGGTGAAGGGTTTGCAGCATTTTGACAATAAGGTGAACCTGTATAACTAAATGTTGCAACTTTTGGAGTAGTGATTGTAATACTTGCAGTAGAAGTATTTATACACAATGGCCCAGGTGTTGTGTAAGTAACGGTATAAACTCCGGAAGTACTTGCAGTTAAATTAATTTGTCCTGTAGTTGCACTTATAAAAACCAACCCTGCCGGACTGGACGTGAAAGTGCCGCCGGGAGTACCGGTAACAGTTGGTGACGGGTTGGCAGATGTTTTACAATATGCTGATAAAGGATAGGTGAAACTTGCATCTTGAGCAGGATTAATCGTTACCGGTGATGTAGCTGTAACGGCAGGACAGGAACCATTAGCTGCACTTGTAGCCACAAGGGTATTGGTTACAGTATAAGTCCCAGTGTTACTTCCTGCTAAATTTATCTGGCCGGTAGATGTACTGATAAAAACAAATCCGGGAGTAGATGAAAATACACCTGCAACTCCTCCTCCACTAAACGTTGGCAAAGGATTAGCTGCATTCTGACAATATGGTGAAGCTGTATAAGAAAAGGTTGCAACACGAGGTCCGACAATTCGAATAGCTGTACTTGAACTGCCAGTAATGCTTGGAGTTGAGCCTGTAACCCTTATTAAATATCCCACACCGGCAGCCGTACTGCAAGGAATTGTACATGTAATTGTTCCTGCTGCTGTACCCGCTAAGGTACCAATAGTAACAGGTGCTGCGAAACTTCCTGCAGCACTGGAAAGTTGTGCAGTAAAAGTATTTCCCGCTGTGAATGCTCCTGTAATAGTAAAAGGTACACTTACTGTAGCACAGGCACAAAATGGACTTCCTGCAATAGTGCCGGTAGTAATTGTTTGTCCTGAAAAGGTTTTCGGAAAAAAAGAAAGAAGGAAGAAGAAAACAAATAAAAAGGAACTAACAATACTTCTACTATTAGCTTCCGAACTGATAATTTTTTTCATTTTACTTGCACTGTATAAATCTCTTTTGTTCTGAAACGAAATTTTTGGGGAACAAAAATAAAAACTATTTTAATATTTCATTCATTTTTAAAATACAATATTAAAGCCCCGCGATATTGCAGGGCTTTTTATTATATTAAAAAGTGAATTTGAAAGTCCATTGTAATAACTCTTAGTACTTGCGCTTAAACTTATTATGAGGATTAGCGCCACCTCCATTATTCTGGCGAAATGCACCGCCATTTTGCTGTTTACGTTTTGAGTTTAACGGAGTAATTCGTTGTACCAAAACACTTGTACTTTTTAACGTTGAAGGATCTTTCATCTTCAATTCAGCGTTTGAAAGTTCTTCCATCTGGTCAATAATCACAGCATCATTTACAGTATCACGATTCCACGAAAGATAATTTCGTTTCATTAAGTTTCCTATCAATTCAGCAAGGTAATCTTTCTCTTCTCCTTCAGGATATTCAGCAGCTTTCTTTATTAACTCTTCAGTTATTTTCCCGTAATGTTTGTATTTAATTCTTTGTCCCGGAATTTTAATACGTTCAGGTTTTGTGGTGAAAGTAGCTGCTGTAGGCATTGGATAAGGCGAATCAACATCCAACTTAAATTTGGAAATAATGAATAAATGATCCCAAAGTTTATGTTTGAAATCAGTAATGTCGCGTAAATGAGGATTCAGTTGCCCCATCACGTCAATTATTGACTGTGCTACTTTATTACGCTCCTCACGGTCTTTCACCTCTATTGCAAAATCAATCATTTTTTGAATGTTTCTGCCATATTCAGGGATAATCAAGTGAGGAAGACTGGTGTTATACTCCATATTTTTTATTATTTGGATGCGAATATAGCTTTTTTTTACTAGTATCGGGATGATATATGTCAGACTTTTAATAATTAATCGGCAGGGATGAAAAATTTAATCTTTCATAAAAAGAATTGGAACGCTGATTTATTATGAAAACTAAGATGAAAAATGATTTTGATTGCCTTGGGCAATTATGATTTACAATGTTGCCATATTTGGATTTAGCGACTTTACACGTTTATAAAATTGGATCGCTGATGACGCTGATTGAGCAGATTTTAAATGATTAAAAATAAAAACAACAGCTTCCGCCCTTGTTGGTGTTATACTTCTTCTTTAATGTTAGCAGAAACGACGCCTTTGCAGGTGTTTTTTCACCTGCAAACATTCTAACCTTTAGACTTACAACAGTTTCCATCAATACAAAATTAAATTATATCCTTATAACTTGTAAGGTTAAGATTGGTGGCTGTGAAAAAATAAACATTGGATTCTTTTCTGATGGATGGCATTTGGTAAAAGTAGCCTTTTGTTATGGATTTGAGGTGAGCTACTTTTTAGAGTATAGTGTTTGCAGGTGAAAAAACACCTGCAAAGGCAACGTTTCTGCTACTATTTAGGAACACCAACGGGGCGGAACATTTTTGTTCGGAGCTTTCTTTTAATGTTATAATTATTATTCCACCACCACTTTCCTGTTCACCATATTTTTATTGGCATCAGTTATCTGCACAAAATAAATACCTGCCTTCATTTCATCTTTTTCCAACGTATATTCTTTACCGCTAAAGCTTATTGTTTTTATTTCGTTGCCAAGTATATCTGTTATTTTTATTGTGG
>CAIQBY010000319.1 GCA_903870175.1 uncultured Bacteroidota bacterium | reverse complement strand
TCACGCGGGTCGGGCGCAGTTGGAAGTTCATCGCGGTCACTGAGCCTGTCGAAGTGCAAGTTTTACATACCAACACAATTAACCTGACAGGTTCGAAGAGAGAGCTGATTTAGCTCGAAAAGAGTGTTTCTGACTCGCGATGTAATGTTTCTGACTCGCGACGTTGCGTTTCTGACTCGCGATGTTGCGTTTCTGGCTCGCGACGTTGTGTTTCTGGCTCGCGACGTTGTGTTTCTCACTCGCGATGTTGTGTTTTTGACTCGCGATGTTGTGTTTCTGACTCGCGATGTTGTGTTTCTGACTTGCGATGTTGTGTTTCTGACTCGCGACGTTGTGTTTTCGTGGCGCGATGCTAAAAAATCGATTATTTTGACTGTTCGTACGGGCAAGGATAACTATTCCTGATTTATTTGGGATTCGATTTGACATGAAAAGCATTAAAGGTCGAAATATGAAAATTAAGACTAATCATGCCGTCATTAGTTCAAATGTTCCGAACATTTGAACTAATGATGCGAACATTAGTTCAAATGACGCCGTCATTTGAACTAATTATCCGAATATTAGATCTAATTATACCAGCATTAGACTTAATTACGCCACCATTAAGGCTAATTATGCGAACATTAAGACTAATTATGCCACCATTAGTCTTAATTATGTCAGCATTTGATCTAATTGTGATTTTATGAGTGTTAATAATACTTTCATTAGTTTGGAGGAAGGGAAAAAGAGTGTTTTTGACCAGAAAAGGAGTAATGAAGGCAGGTTTCCTTGCATTCTTTGAGGAATTGTGAAGGAAGTTTTTTTGTGGGCGATTGTAGGAAGATTGGGGATTGGGTTTTAATTATAAGAAGTAAAGAATGATTTAGTACTTTTGGGATAATTAAATTTATAAAGTTGTTGGTGAAAACACCAACAACGGCGCAACGAAACCTTTAGAAACAATTAAATTAGAAACGAAATGAAAAAAATCGGAACATTCTTGTCAGCCTTAATCATTTTTGCAATTTCGGGGTGGATTGGGAGGTTAGGTATAATTCTAATTATATTAAGAATCATTGGCGTTATAGATTGGTCGTGGTGGATAGCTGCATTGCCTTTAGAATATGGATTTATTTATTGTTTGTATATGACAATTGACGGAGCTAAATATAGAGCAGGGCTTAAAGAGGCAGGAGCATATGCAGGTTTTACTGCTCCTATTTTAGAAAGTGAAGATTTTCAAATTCAAACAATTATCAAAGAAGGTCCTGAATACATAGGAGAAACTATTGGCAAATTATGCAAGGAACAAAGTCGTTTGAAATTCAATCAAGCTTTGTTGGACGCTTCATTAGAACATTACTATTGTCTTCAGTTAGCAATGTTTGCAGACAAAAAAGTAAACGCTTATATTACGATAAAGAAATGGAAAGAATCTGGTCTTAAACTTCCAGAAGAAGGTACACCAGAATTTGGTTAAAAAAAACTGCGCATAACCAACTTTATCGCAACGAACGAAATAGACAAAATGAAAAATAATTTCTAACAATAAATTAATCAATTATTATGAGAAAGAATAAAACAAAATTATCAGTAATAGCCATAATCGTTATAATTGTAACCATCGTTACTTGGGCTTGGCATAAAGACAATTGGTGGCTTCTTTTTGGAATACCATTTTCTCTATTCTTCTTTAGTAATGCAGAAACAGTAGGGAGTTCTCTTGGGTTTGTTCTAACATTTGTATTATGTCACATAGTTTATACATTGATTGATGGACATTTCCAATTTACAGTTTGGAGTTGGTTTTTTTTCTTATGTGGTTTTATGAGTTATCTTGCTGCTACTTTAATTAATGGAACAGAACGCTCCAATTGGAAAAAGCAAGCTAAACTTAATGGTGACACAAAAACCTTTGATGAATATGAAAGAGATAAATTCTTAAATACTCCTGAAATGAAGGCAATGACTGAAAAAATTATTGACGATATAAACAATAACAAAAAAACAGAGAACGTGCGTAACGAACTTTAACGCAGCGAAGTAAATTGAAACAAATTAACATTGAAAAGGACGACAGAAATATTAACAGGGTTTGACTACAAGAACGGTAATTATTTTGAACTTGAAGAAACATTAAAAAAGGAAATTAACGGCTTACCTGTAATTGAATATTGCATACCAAAAGAAAAAGCAATTTATAGGTGCAGACGCAATGTAAACTTCAAGGATTTATTTTTCTTTGAAAATGATATTTCCTACCGAACTGATGTAAAGAATATAAGAACAGCGGGAAGATGTCATTTACCCGCTTCAAGCATTTTTTATGGTAGCGTAAGTACTTTAACTAATGACGGAAGGTATTTTGACGGATATATAACCAGTATTTATGAAACAAGTTCATTAATAACTGACGACTTAAATGGTATGGAATCCTATACAATAGGAATGTGGGTAGCTAAAGAAAACATTTATTTACCTCTCGTGATTCCTGAAAAAGATTATTTTATAAAATTAGGAGTTGACGAAGGGTTTTATAAAAGCTTTGAGCCCCATATAAACAAACTTTTCCAAGACACAGACGTTGCAGAATTATATAAAGTTTTCGGGAATGAATTCAAGAAGAAAGTACATTCAGCTAATCATTATGAATATTTCGTTTCAGCATTAATATGTGAATCTTTAATAAAAGTGCCAGGCGGAATTATGTATCCATCGGTTAAGGCAGAAGGAATTGGTATGAACGTAGCGTTCCTTCCTAATAAATTTGACGAGCTTTTTGAATTGAAACAGGTTGGAACGGGTGAATTGTATAAGTTTAAAGACCAGATAGTTTTTAATCATCGTTTAATTGTAGAAGACGTTAAAGTATATCCTTTCAAATATAAACCTGTTCCGAACGGAATCTCAAAAAGCGACCAAGAAATAATAAGTTTCTTTAACAGCATCGGCATAGACAATGAATTTATGGTGAAAGGATTATTTGAAAGTATTAGAAGAAATTAACCTGAAACACTTGACAAGAAAGAGCCCCCCGTACGCCCTAA
Organism: uncultured Bacteroidota bacterium; assembly: GCA_903870175.1. GTDB lineage: Bacteria > Bacteroidota > Bacteroidia > 2-12-FULL-35-15 > 2-12-FULL-35-15 > 2-12-FULL-35-15. The sequence continues at coordinate 2,681 of CAIQBY010000319.1, read as the reverse complement.
GCTGTAACAATTTTCCACAACGGCAGGAGCGAAGATGAAGCGAAAGAATGTGCGGTGGGGCTTCGTGATATTTATAATAAGTAAGTTGAAGAATGATTTAGTACTTTTGGGATAATTAAATTAATAAAGTTGTTGGTGAAAACACCAACAACGGCAAAAAAACTACTGAACAAAAATTTAATTCTTATTACAAGATGGATTGGAATTTTGCCAGTTGCAATTGCATCATATTTTATTGTTTATGCCATAATGGGCATTTGTGAAGGATTTGCAACAATTGATTATGACAATAATTGGTGGGACAACTCATTGAAATATTATTTATTCCCAGCTATAAAAGGAGGTGTAGGTGCTTATTGTTTTGTTAAACTTGGCGTATTGTGCGCACCTAAATATAAAAAGACAATAGCATTAATACTTTTAATTTTGGCTATCTTACTTACAATTGGCTTTATTCTTATCTCCTTTTTTCTATCTCATATTAAACCAATGTTTGAATATGTTGGCAATCTTGTAGGGTGTATAATTGCTTATATTCAAATTAAGAGACATAATAACTATGAAGTTTTCGATTAGCATGAGTTCCGAAACTACAAACCTAATAGAGAAAAAGATTTTAAACTCTCCAACGATTCCAAAGTAGATTTATGATAAGAACTAAATAAATCTGAAGAGCTTTTAAATTGTTCCTGAAAAGTAGCTAATAAATTTTGTTGGTTTTTAAATTCCTGTGTTGCTTTTAATAATACTCCATTCATTTGATTTGCAAGAAATAAATTTTGATTCTTACGATTTAATTCCCGCAAAGGCATAATAAGTTTTTCGTGAGCAACAAGTTCATTTGCTGCTTTAGGTAAATTGTGCCAGGCAGCAGTAATATCATCTACCTTCTTTGTGTAGTCTTTTATTTCTTGCGGTACATTTTGTACGTTTTGTGTTGCAGCCATCATTTTTTCAAAATATAAGCGATTATTTTCTATTGCTTCATTTCTCCTTTCAACGTATAAATTATATGTGTTATTAAAGAAATCCATATTTTCAAAAGATTTATTATGCCAAAATTCAATAGAATGAATTGCCTCCCAAATTTTATTGAATGCTTCTAATTTTAAATTCATTTTATTTTTACAGAATAGGAAAAGAATGTTACTTCTGAAATTTGAAAAATATGCTTCGTATGTATTTTTATATCCAATTTCACTAATTGAACTTATAGGTAAAATTTGTATTCGTTTAGAAACAAAATTACCTTCATTTTCAAAAGTAAAAGATTCAGAAGATTTTAAAAAAGCTGCACTTTGCTTTTCTATTTGTTGTAAGAAACTACCTAATGCAATTTCAAAAATCCGTTTAGTTTTTTTTCTTCCGAAATAATTACCAATATTTTTAATAATAGTATTAATTAGAAACCCAGTTACAAATACAAATAATGTAATTGTTATTGTTGCCGCTGTATCATTTTTAACATCGTAATTACAACTTATATATCGTATTATTGAATTCATTTTATTTTTTAAGATTTATTTTTATTCTGCAAAAGTACCTAATATACAAACACAAGCCCCCCGTACGCCCTAAGCTGTAACAATTTTCCACAACGGTAGGCGCGAAGCTGAAGCGTTGAAAAGTGCGGTGGGGCTTCGTGACATTTGTAATAAGTAAGTTGCAATTACTATTTCTTTAAACCTTCATAAAGAACACTACACTTCCAACTGCGCCTGACCCGCGTGAAGTATCCTTTTTTTGCCGTTGCCGCGCAGCGAAAAAATAAAAGAAAAAAAGATACCGCGTGAGGGCAGGGACGAACTTTCGGAGAAGCAGAAACCTGCTCCGCCCAACTAATTGTTACTTGAATATTTTATTGAAGAATACTTTCATTTCGTTGAAAGAAGCGGTATCTGCTGCTGCATTATATGCAATGGGCATGTTAAACTTCTTGCCGTTTGCGGTAGCGTCAGGATTAGTGAACGCATGAGTAGCATGGGGATACGACTTGAAAGTATAGGAAGCACCGATATCATCCAGCGACTTCTTGAAGGTGGCAACATCCTCTGCTTTCACAAATTTATCGTCGTCGCCATGACAAACTAAAATGTCGGCTTTCAATGTTTTCTTATCCGCCGGAACGCCAAGCAGGCTGCCATGGAAACTGACAACACCTTTTAAATTTTCACCAAGCCGGGCAACATTCAGCACCAGTCCGCCGCCGAAACAATAGCCGATAGCCGCAATTTTAGTGGTGTCTGCCATCGGATAGGTTTTTATTTTTGCAAGTGCGGCATCAAACCGTGCTTTTGCCAGTTGAGGATTTTGATAAAACGGACCAGCCATTTTGCCCGCCAAATCAGGGTTGTCGGCTATAGTTCCATTACCGTAAATATCCACAGCCATCGCCAGATATCCCAAAGCAGCCAGCTGTCGCGCACGGCTGCGTGTATAATCATTGATGCCCCACCACTCCGGAACCACAAGTACCACAGGTCGTTTGGCATCAGTTGCCTGATTGTATGCCACGAAACCCTTCATGGTAAGGCTGTCCAGTTTATAATCTACGTTCTCTTCTTTAATTGATGCTTTCTGCGATTCCATATTTGTTGATGATTTTGAAGAATTATTATTACATGCCAGTAACAAAAGTACGGCACCCGAAATTAGTTTTATGTTTTTCATTGCTTTAATAT
>CAIQBY010000318.1 GCA_903870175.1 uncultured Bacteroidota bacterium | reverse complement strand
ATCATATTTGCTTTTTCATTAAACAAATCTTCTTTTACTTCTGCTGTCTGAAATATCCAGTTCACTTGAATAATCAGCACCAGCAGCAATGCGATTGAAGATACAGTAATAAATGAATTAGTGCGTGATGGTTTCATTTGAGGATAGATAAGATAGAAAAGGACAAATACATTTCCTTTTATTGGGATATGGATGATTTGGAACTGCTTGTGGAGATAACACTTGAAGCTAAAGCCGACAATACCGTGGTTACTGTAACCGAAAAAAGCAGAAACAATGATGAAGCCGGTATAAATTGGTTAAAAGGAAACACAGAAGGCTGGGCAAATTTTCTCGCCTGTCTTAAAGCCTATATCGAATATGGAATTAATTTAAGAAAAGGCGGATTTGATTTTATGATAAAACCTAAGGAAGAAAAATGATTTACTGCAGTTGCAAGTGTTTTTTGATTCTATATGAATAGAAGTATTTAATTACCCAATTTTCTTATTGCTTTCCAAACAATATTTACATCATTTTGGATTCTGTAGTCTTTAGAATATGCAAGATGTAAACGGCTGCGGGTATCTTCATTAATAGTAAAGTTTTTTATTGCATCAACTGGAGATAGCACAGAAGGCCTGATTACAGGCAAATGTTCGTAGCTGTCTTTTCCATATCCTACCCATGATTTAAAACCAAACAATACTGAAACAATATTACCATATAACCCAATTTTATCATCCTGAAATAAAATAACTATCGGGGATAACATCAGTAACAATAGGCTTGACAATACATCAAACAATCGCTTATTTCGCTTATTTTTTGATTTACTTATTGAATTTACATCGATAATATATAAATCACCGGCCGTATCAATAGAGTTGCTGCCTATAATTGATAAGCTTTCTGGTGGGGCTATTTTAAAATCAACAGCAGCAGAAACAAGTGTATGCATGTAATCAATAATACCCTGAGATGATATATCGCGTGAACAGAATATCACTTCATTAATTTTATATATTTCAATCACTTCGCCAATCTGATTTATATTTCCTACATAATCAGGATGGTGATTACCATTATCATCGGCACTTATAAAACCAAGAAAACTGGTATTTATATTTGTCTGCTTCAATAAATTATGCACCCGTTCGAATTCTTCCTGCTTACCGATAATTACAACACGCTTGCTCATATCAGGATTTAAATTGAAAGATTTAAATCTTGCAATATGAAAACTCAATCGAGAAATTAAATATGATAAAACTGTCCATACAGTACCTAACAAAATCAATGCACGGGAGAAGCGATACGCTTCGGGGAGCAATGCATAGCCTATTAATATAATACCGGTACCGATAAGAACTCCACGTACAATCTGAAATAAACGAACCGGCTTATCATATCCGCCACTCAGATAAACAGTGAACATCCAAAGAATAGTGTATACCGGAAAGGCAATTGAAATAAGTGTTTCGGAATAAGAACCACCAGCAATAAATTTAAAATTGTGGGCATAATAATCTTTAATCAATATCAAACCAATCATTATCAAGCCAAAATCGAATGCAGGTAATGCAATGGATTTAAGGAAACGAATAATTAATGCTGCTCCTGCACGTAAATAAATGGCGAAGTTGATTAAGTTTGAAAATGTCTTTGCATTGTGTTGCGAGAAATGTTTCTTTGCAAATATTACCATTGCACGATAAAACACAAAAACATAATTCACACTGCTTTTTCTTGTGCTCTCGCCTTTGTAATGTATAATACGGGTTTCGGGGAAGTAATAGTTTTTATATCCGCCCATGATGATACGATAAGACAAATCAATATCTTCGCCATACATAAAAAATGTTTCGTCAAGCAAACCGATTTTATCAAGCACTGATTTACGTATCAGCATAAATGCACCTGAAAGTATTTCCACGTCACTGATTTTGTCTTTATCTAAAAAACCAAGATGGTATTTTCCAAAAGTTTTTGACTTTGGAAATAATTTCGAAAAGCCGAATATCTTATAAAAAGCAACTGACGGTGTCGGCAATCCTCTTTTTGATTCCGGAAGAAAATTACCCTTTCCATCCAGCATCTTCACCCCTAGCCCACCTGCATCGGGATGAGCATCCATAAAAGAAACGACCTTTTCAAATGTATCTTCTTCAACTACAGTATCAGGATTAAGCAATAAAACATATTCTCCATGAGCCATTTTTATGGCTTGATTATTGGCATAAGAAAATCCTGTATTCCTTTTATTCTCTATAAGTTTTACTTCAGGAAATTTCTCTTTAACCATTGCCACAGAACCATCCACAGAATTGTTGTCAACAACAAATATTTCAGAATTGACTCCTTTTGATGCTTTGAATACCGAATGAAGGCATTGCTCCAAAAAATGCTGGACGTTGTAATTAACAATGATTACGCTTAGTTTCAATTTGATTTGCTGATTATGGATTAGCTGATGTGCTAATTTTCTTGGTAGATAAAATGATTTTGCTTAATACTTTTATGATACTTTCTATTTGCAATAAAAGATTATCACAATTGGGATAGTTTTCTGAATGTTGACAGAGAAATAACCAAAATTTTGTTTCTTCAGCTTCTTTAGCTGATATTTTTAGTTTATGTATAAAATCAGCTTTGCTTTCTGCATGCTGCGATTCTTTAACATTTGCACCTATACTTGTTCCACTTCTAAAGAGTTGATTGGATAAGTTATATTTTTTCAAAACTTCTAATTTCTCTGTATAAATAACAATTGCCAATGAAAATTTAAACGCTAAATCAACAATTAAATTGTCTTTCTTATCATCCATCAACAATCATTTTAATAAATTAATTCATTTATCAGCACATCAGCAAATCGTCTCATCAGCACATCCTCCTTATTTAACTGAAAACGTGTTTTCGTAAAGTGTACGATTAACAATGGAACGGCCAAGAGTTACTTCATCGGCAAACTCAAGCTCATCACCAATAGACACTCCTCGCGCTATAGTAGATATAGTAAGACTATATTCTTTTAATCTTTTATATATGTAGAAATTAGTTGTGTCACCTTCCATGGTTGTACTTAACGCCATAATCACCTCTTTTATTGTTCCCGAGGAAGCTTTTTCCACCAATGTTTCAATATTTAAATCAGAAGGTCCTACTCCATCCATCGGTGAAATAATGCCGCCTAAAACATGATAAACACCTCTGAATTGCTGCGTATTTTCTATCGCCATCACATCTCTTATGTCTTCCACAACACATACCAGACTTTGTTCTCTGTTGGGATTTGAACAAACTTCACAAAGCAATTTATCAGATACATTATGACATTTTTGGCAATATCGCAATTCGTTTTTTAATTTTATAAATGAATTGCTAAATTGAGAAACATCGCTTTCGCTTTGTTTCAGTAAATGAAGTACAAAGCGCAATGCTGTACGTTTTCCAACTCCCGGCAGTTTGCTGAATTCGTTGACTGCTTCTTCTATTAATTTTGATGAAAATTCCATTGGCTCAAAAATACTAATTTTTACTGATGTTTAATGTACTTAAAAGTAGAAGTAATATGTACTTTTACAACCTTAAAGTTAATAAATGAAATATCACAGATCAACGGTAAATGCAGTAGTACATACTTTAAGGCTAATATTTGTGGATGGCATTATTGCAGATAAAGCAATAGGTACTGTGCTAAAACAAAATTCGAAATGGGGGTCTCGTGACAGAAACTTTATTGCTGAAACCTGTTATGAAATGGTTCGCTGGCGAAGGTTAATTGAAGAAAGTCTTTCTGAAGAAGATGACAATTCAATTGGGCATTATTATAAACTTTTTGCATCATGGCAAATAATTAATGGAAATGGTTATCCTGATTGGGAGGAATTTAATGGTATTGATAAAGATAAAATTTCTGAAAATGCGAATAGATTAATATTGATACGAAAATTCAGAGAATCAGTTCCCGACTGGCTTGATGAACTTGGAAGCAATGAGTTAGGAGACACAGTATGGACCAGGGAATTATCAGAATTAAATAAAACTGCAAAACTTGTTTTAAGGGTAAATACTTTAAAAATATCGGTAGAGAAGCTCCAGCAAAAATTACTTACACATAAAATTGAAACATCAAGATTGGAAGATTATCCGACTGCATTAATTACAAACAAACGTCAGAATTATACAGCACTTGAGGAATACAAACAAGGCTTGTTCGAAATACAGGATGCGTCGTCACAACTGGTTGCGCCCTTTATGAAGCTAGAAGAAGGAATGACAGTGATTGATGCATGTGCAGGCGCAGGTGGAAAATCATTGCACATTGCTGCCGAAATGAATAATATGGGAAGAATAATTTCGATGGATTTGGAGGATAAAAAACTTATTGAACTTAATAAACGGGCTGCTCGTGCAGCTGCAACGATTATAAAATCAAGATTAATAACAGACAAAGAAGTGGAACAATTAAAAAATACTGCTGATAGATTGTTATTAGATGTTCCCTGTTCCGGGTTGGGTGTACTGAAACGAAAACCTTATGACAAGTGGAAACTTAGCTTGGAATACATTAATGACAAGAAAAAAATACAGCATAAAATACTTTCCGATTATTCTCAAATGCTGAAGCCCGGAGGATATTTGGTTTATGCCACTTGCAGTATATTACCAAGTGAAAACCAGAATCAGATTGAAACGTTTTTAAACAACCACAAAAATGAATTTGAATTTATCGAAGACAGAAAAGTATTACCAAGTGAAGGCTTTGATGGATTTTATATGGCAAGAATTAAAAAATCATTTACTTCATAAAAGTTACTAATTTCAAATTATGAGTAACGAATTGTAAATTGAAGGTTACTATTGTCAAATTATGGGTTACTAAGAATAAATTATTAGATACAAATAGTAAATTAGAGGTCACAAAGAGTAAATAGCGGGTTACAATTAGTAAATGGAGGTATTTAATAATAAAAACAAAAAATGCCTGACAATACTGTCAGGCGTTTTTACGTTGTTAGATAGAATGTGTTTTTACAAATGTATAACTTCGCCATAGGCAGCAGCGGCAGCTTCCATAATTGCTTCGCTCATGGTAGGATGAGGATGAACGGTTTTAATAATTTCGTGTCCTGTAGTTTCGAGTTTACGTATGGCTACAATCTCGGCAATCATCTCGGTAACGTTGGCACCAATCATGTGAGCACCTAATAATTCGCCATATTTGGCATCAAATATAAGTTTCACAAAACCATCTTTAGCTCCCGAAGCTGATGCTTTACCGGATGCAGAGAATGGGAATTTACCAATCTTCAATTCGTAACCTGCTTCTTTGGCTTTTGCTTCAGTATATCCTACTGAGGCAATTTCGGGCTGGCAATAGGTACATCCCGGAATGTTATTGTAATCCAATGGTTCAGGATTTTGTCCGGCAATTTTCTCCACACAAATAATCCCTTCGGCACTAGCAACATGTGCCAATGCCTGTCCGCCAACGCAATCGCCTATTGCATAATATCCGGGGATATTGGTTGCATAATACGGGTTGGTTAATATTTTGCCTTTGTCGGTAGCAATTCCTGTTTCTTCCAAACCAAGGTTTTCAATGTTTGCCTGTATTCCCACAGCCGAAAGCACTACTTCAGCATCCACAATTGTTTCAATTGATTTGGTTTTTATTTTCACCTTGCAATCTTTCCCTGTAGTATCCACACTTTCAACAGATGAATTAACCATTACATCAATTCCAATTTTCTTGAACGAACGTTCCAGCTGTTTTGATACTTCAGCATCCTCAACAGGCACAATGGTTGGAAGGAATTCAACAAGGGTAACTTTAGTACCCATAGTCGCATAAAAATAAGCAAACTCGCTGCCTATAGCTCCTGAACCAACTACCACCATTGTTTTAGGAAGTTTCGGTAACACCATTGCACCACGGTAACCGATTATCTTTTTGCCATCGATAGGCAGGTTTGGCAACTCACGCGAACGCGCTCCGGTAGCAATAATGATATGTTTGGCATCGTAAGTTGTTACTTTTCCGTCGGCACCGGTTACATCAATCTTTTTACCGGCTTTTACTTTTGCTGTTCCAGTAATTACATCGATTTTATTTTTCTTCATCAAAAACTGAACACCTTTGCTCATTCCGTCAGCCACATCTCTGCTGCGTTTTACTACTGCAGGGAAGTCTGCTTCACCGCCTTTTACAGTGATTCCGTATTCGGAAGCATGATGTAAATATTCGAATACCTGAGCACTTTTCAATAATGCTTTTGTAGGGATACATCCCCAGTTCAAACATATTCCGCCAAGGTTTTCGCGTTCTACAATTGCAGTTTTCAAACCCAATTGAGATGCTCTTATTGCTGCCACATATCCGCCGGGACCGCTTCCAATTATTATTAAATCGTAACTCATATTATATTGTTTTATTTTATAATGTTTATTGTTTTGAGAGGTGCGAAATTAGTAATTTATTTTGTTTCATTGTAAAGAAAGAATGTGAGTATGAATTATGAATTAGTAAATTCGCGCTCTTTAATAATCATAAACAATTCAGAAATGAAATATATTATCTCTTATCAAAAACCGCATACGCATTTTATCGACATAGAATTTATTGCTGACAATATAAAACAGGATGAAGTATTAATTCAATTGCCATCGTGGCGACCTGGCCGATATGAGCTTGGTAACTTTGCGAAGAATGTGCAGAAATGGGCTGCTTTTGATGGAAAAGGAAATGCGTTGAGTTTTCAGAAAACAACAAAAGACTGCTGGAAGGTACAGACCAAAGGAGTTTCATCGCTTCATATTAAATATAATTATTATGCTGTAGATTTGAATGCAGGTTCTACCTATCTGGATGCTTTGCAATTATATATGAATCCGGTAAACTGCTGTGTATATATACCGGATCGGATGAATGAACCCTGCGAACTGGATTTGAAAGTACCCGAAGATTATAAAGTGGCAATAGGTTTAAAGAAGTTTACGGCCCCATTAAATCAAAAACAATTTATAGCAAAAGATTTTCATGAACTTGCCGATTCTCCTTTTATAGCAAGCAATACATTAAAAATAAAAACTATTTTTTGCGGTGATAATAGAATCCCTTTTCATCTTTGGTTTCAGGGCGAGTGTAAACCTGAATGGTTAAAGCTTTTCGGTGATTTCGAAAAATTCTGTACTCATCAGTTAGAGACAATGCAGCGTGTTCCGTTTGAAGAATATCATTTTCTGTTTCAGATACTGCCGACACGGTTTTATCATGGTGTAGAGCATACAACATCTACCGTTATTGCATTGGGGCCAGGTTATAATTTAATGAAAGGTGATTTGTATGAAGATTTATTAGGAGTAAGCTGTCATGAATTATATCATGCCTGGAACATTAAAACCATTCGCCCGATAGAGATGCAGCCTTATGATTATACCAAAGAAAACTATTCGAAACTTGGATATGTTTGCGAAGGAGTTACAACATATTACGGTGATTATTTGCTGTTCCGTTCTGGTGTATATAACGAAGAGCAATATTTTAAATCGTTGAATGAACGTTTGCAAAAACACTATGATAATTTCGGGCGTTATAATTTATCAGTTGCCGATTCATCTTTTGATACATGGCTTGATGGATATGTTCCGGGAATACCTAACCGCAAAACGTCTATTTATGATGAAGGAAGTTTGCTGGCTTTTTGCACTGATATTTTTATCAGAAAGAATTCAAACAACAAAAATACGTTGGATGATGTAATGCGATTTTTATACACGGAGTTTGCATTAAAAAATAAAGGGTATTCCGATACTGATTTTAAAGGAGTGGTCGAACATTTTGCCAACTCATCATTTGATACTATATATAATAGTTACATAAATAAGGCGGCTGATTATACTTCAATATTAAATGAAGCTGCTGAATATATAGGATGTGAACTGGTTGTAAATCCTTCCTGGCGATTTGCCGAACATGCTATTGGATTAAAAACAAATGAAGTTGGCGGTGTTGCCAAAGTGCTGGCTGTTTATCCTGATTCTGTTGCCGATGTTGCAGGGATTGCTGTAAATGATGACATTATTTCCATTAATAATATGCAGGTAAAACCTGACGGCACAGGAACCAACTTTAGCGAATGGTGCAGCTATTTTGGAAATGTGCAGCTTACAATTACTGTTTTTACCGGTTCTGTAGGGCGGGAAGTAACACTAATTCCTCAGCCCAACTCGTTTTATAAAATGGCTTCAATACAAAAACTTGATTCAGCGACAGCAAATCAACTTGTTAATTTTAAGAATTGGTCATTGCCAAGCGAAAAATAAATTTTTGCTTCTTTTGAAATTCGTCTTTTGGGGGGCTAACCCTTTACCAATCGACAAAAGAAACCAATTAATCTTTAAGAAATATTGAAATAAAGACTAATTGTTAATAAATATAATTGTGTTGCTAAACAATTTTGAGTTATTTAGCGGAATAATTCACTAATTTAATTTAACTTAATCTTAAAAACATGGAACAAACAAACACACAACAAACACCGCAAGGTAAAGGAATGGGAGTAGCAGGATTCGTAATCTCCTTAATCGGATTGATTTTCTATTTTGTAATTGCAATCGTAGTAGCAGGTCAGGCATTATTTGGCGGAGGATACGGATTAGGTATTTTCTGGCTGATATTATGTCTTGCAGGTACTTGCTTAAGCGTGATGGCAATGATGAAACTTGGAAAAACAGGCGGCAAAAAAGGACTTGCAATTACAGGTATGATACTTGGAATTGTAGCTTCTATTTTCACATTAATGCTGGTTATGGGCATTAGTAAAGTACAAAAGTCCGGAGATATGTTCGGCGACAAATTCAAAAAAGAAATGGAAAAAGGTCTGAACCAAAGTTTGGATTCTCTTTCTAAAGCAACATCAAAAGCACTTGATTCTGCAGCAAAACACTAAAATCAGTATCAATTAATTCAAATTTATCATGGAACAAACAACTGTTTTAGAACCGGCAAAAAGACCAACATTTATAACTGTATTATGCGTTCTTTCCTTTGTAGGAATTGCTATCAGTTTAATTGGCGGTATTATGAATTATTTTACTTATTCAGCATTAGCAGCTACCGGCGATATGTTCGGCGGGTTAAAAACTGATGCAGGGCAAGACTTGAATAATGCCATGAATGCGATGGCTAGTGCTATTGGAATGGATTATCCAAAAATGGCAATGTCTGCACTGGTACAGGCTTTATTTAATATTCCTATTTTAATTGGAGTGTTGATGATGTGGAAACAACGAAAAGTTGGTTTCTGGGTTTATACTGTGTTCGAAGTAATTCAGGCAATATTGCCATTGGTAATGGGATTGGGATTAATAGGAGGTGTTACTTCTATTTTAATGCTTATTTTCGCTATCCTTTTTATTGTTCTTTATGGTGTAAATTTAAAACACATGAGTTAATAACTCTTGAAATTAAACTTTTTAAATCCCATCTCGAAAAACGGGATGGGATTTTTTTTAAAACTAAATTAATTTAATATACTTATGGAAAATTTATCTACTGAATCTCTTGTAACTAATGAACGTCCGCAATTCTTAAAGGTATTATGCATCCTGAGTTTTGTAATGTGCGGAATAATGCTTTTGTTCGCATTATTCGGACTAAAAAATTTATTCCTTTCTCCTGAAGAAATAATGGGAAGCAACCCATATATGCAAACGCTGCAGGACAATAACCCAACTGCTTATCAGGCTATACTTGACAGTATGCAGTACAAAAATTTAAGTGCTTTACTTGGTTTAATTACTCCTGTTATTTCATTAATCGGGGTAATATTTATGTGGAAACTTAAAAAGACCGGGTTTTTCATTTACCTTTTTGGTGAACTATTACCTTATATCACCACTATATTGACAGGTGGAGTAAGCGTTATGTATGCTTCTGCAAGTGCTTTTGGCGAGAAAGGGGAAACAATTATAAATGTTATTATCGGGATGGTAATCATCTTTGATGTTTTATTTATTGTGCTATATGCACTTAATTTAAAGCATCTGAAGTAACCTTTTTGGATTATTTTTACTTATGACCTTCAGGATTTTATTAAATCCTGAAGGTTTTTTGTTTTTGTAACTTTAAATCAGGTTACCCACAAAAAAAGTCACGCAATTTTGCGGGACTTTTTTTGTTGAATCCTAAATTCTAATTTCCTTATTGAGCAATCAAAATTAATTCTCAACCTTTTGTTTCTGGAAGCCAATAATCTTATTCGATAATGCCCATAATACCAAGCCGCCTAAGCCGGTTACATTTAAGTCAGCATATATTTTTTCTTTTCGTTTTTTCACAGTAGCAAGGGATTTATTTACTTTATCGGCTATTTCCTGTAATGTGAAATCGTGGCAGCTATGTATTATTATTTGAATGTCTATTTCATCGAATTTGGCTTTATTGTTAAATACAGGTTTTATTATTTCCTTATCCAGTAATTCCGACAGCATTTCTTTAGATACTTTGTGGTTGAAGCAATATCCGGTAAGCATAACAGATTTAATGTTTTCTATCAATTCATCAATATTGATGTTTTTAAATAAAAATCCACGAGCACCCATTTTAAAGAGATTCATAATTATTTCGTGGGAATCATGATTCGAAAGAATAATAATTTTAATATCAGGATAATTCTTTTTCAGCATTGCAGCTGTTTCGTACCCATCCATTACAGGCATTTCCAAATCCAGTAATAATATATCCGGCTGTATTGTTTCTAATTTATCATGTAGTGCTTTGCCGTTTTCCGCTACTATTACTACTTCTATTTCAGGATATTTTGTTAATAAAGAAACAAGACCATTTACAAAAAGAGTATGGTCATCGGCGATTTCAATTTTTATTTTTTCGTGCATAAATTATAGATAAACCTGTTATAAATAAAGAATTGATTCACAAATATACTTTTTTTATGAGGATAAACATATTTAGATATTATAATAATACCGTTTCAAATCTGTTTCAGGATAATTTATCCTTACAGATGAGATACTTTAGTATTACTTACATTATACTAAAGTATATTTTTTATTGCCGAAAATATATACTTAAGCTACCATTTGAGAATATGGTTACAATGCAACCCAATAGGGACTTTTAGTGCAAATTGTCCAAACAAATAATATACTTTGGTATTACTTACATTATACTAAAGTATATTTTTCCTCACTTAAAATATATACTAAAGTATACCAAAATGTATCTTTAAGTATAATGGATTAGAAATTCGCTGCCCTACTTTTACCGCGTCAAACAGGTACAATGTTTTGTACACTGTTATAAACTACAAACCACAAACATCAAATCACAGGTATTAAAAGGGTTTACCGCCTCTACATCGGATAATAGAAGCTGAAACACCGACAGGAAAAAAATCATTAGGCAAACGGAAAGAACCGGAAATCCGATTAAAAGAGCAGGTAATCATTTAATATTTATTAAAATGAAAATTACGTATGTAGCAGTAATGAACCTCACTGTAGATAAAAGAGGTGATGTGCGGGATAAAGGGTATAAAGTAGCAAAGGGAATTGATAAAAACTCAGCTACTTTTGGTGCTCCTACCGACCCTGCAATATCGGATTTTCTGAAAGATTGCGATATCTTAAAAGACGATATTGCAGCTGAGGATAGTCCGAAAACTCGTGCTAAATCAGAAGCACAGGCTGAAGTAGTATTCGGCGGATTGAAAAAATATCTTGTTTTTGTTAATAACGGACCTGCACAAGGCATCAAGGATTTATTGATGCTTTCAGAGTTTGAGATAAACAAAGAAAAAGTAGTTCATCCGATTCCCCGTCAAATGGTTATCAAAAAAATAGTGGATGGCATTTCGCCAAATTCTGCCAAGATAACATTGACGAAAAAGGAAGCCGAAGACACTATGGACCGGTATAAAGTAGAAACATCTGCGGATGGTGCTACCTGGATATTGGTACTTGAAGTAGGCGATTCGAGAAAACTGGTTGTACCCGGATTGAAGAAATCGGTAGAACTTTTTTATCGGGTTACGGGAGGCAATACGCATGGATTTGGAAAGCCTTCCGAAGCCATCGCATTTAGTCCTCGTTAGGAACGCCCCTGTTTGCAGGCTGTTCATTTTTTATCATGGCAACTCTTTCAAAGAGTATCGATACTGTTCACAAGAGTTGCCAAACAGTTTGCAGGAGGTTCGATACTCTTCGCAGGAGGTTCGATACTGTTGTAAAAAGGTTCGATACTGTTCAGAAGAGTTGCCAAACAGTTTGAAAGAGTATCGATACTCTTCTAAAGAGTATCGATACTAACTGAAAGAGTAACGATGTTCCGGTTGGAACATTCGATACTCTTTGAAAGAGTTAGACAACTAATTCAAAGAGGTTCGATACTCCATGAAGGATGTACGAACAAAAAAAACAAAATAACCGTTCAGGGCAATTGAAAAACCTGAACGGATTATTTAAAGAGAAAAGATTATTTGAAAATGCGGCAATTTGATTTGTCGCAAAACAGGAACGCAAATAAAAGTATGAATATGAAAATATATAATTACAAAACAACCCACCCACCCGCGTGAAGCAGAATAGAACGCAGATAACGCAGATTTTAAGGATGAAACATGATTTTTTTATCCTTTTAAATCAGCTCAATCTGCGTCATCAGCGTTCTATAATTCAAAGTTCAATTTTTTAAAACAAAAATTATTAATTCAAAACAAAAACAAATATCATGAAAAATCACTACAACACAGGCTCAATGTTCAGAAGAACATCAGCAACAGCAATTAGTATTGTTTTATTTATTTTCTTGACAGGAAATAAACTCTTCAGTCAGCAAATTCAGGTAATTCTTACACAGAAAACGTATTTATCAGGTTCAAATATTTCCTGTCACGGAGCAGCAGATGGCGAAATAGACGCTTCCATAATTCATGGTACTCCTCCTTTTTCGTTTGCATGGAGCTCCGGAAGCACAGCCCAAAACTTAACAGGAGCAGGTCCCGGCGCTTATTATTTAGTGGTAACCGACAGTACAGGATTAACTGACACATCTGCAACAGTTACGCTATTGGAACCTGACCCATTAAATGTGCATTTAAAAGCACAACGGTATTTCAAGAGCAGTTACAACATCTCCTATAATGGCGGAAACGATGGTGTAATAGAAGCTTGGGCTAAAGGCGGAAGTGCACCTTATAATTATCTTTACAGCAACGACAGTACTAACCAGAAAATAGACGGGCTTACGGCAGGAACCTATTCGGTAACAGTAACCGATAATAACGGATGCGTAACAACAGCAAGCAGAACGTTGATACAGCCTGACCCTATACAGTTTACAAGCATCTCTTCACCTGCTACTAATGGATATAATGTACCATGTGCTATTCCTCAAAAAAATAAACAAGGTATAATAAACGTTACCGCATCAGGCGGTATTCCGCCTTATTTTTATGTGGTAGCGGATTCTTTTGGTATTGTTTACAATAGTATTGGAAGCACAGATACTTCAGCTACTTCAAGTAAGAGCATTAGAGGTTTACAGGCAGGTTATTATTTGGTTGGGGTAGTGGACCAAACTTTTACTGTTTCCAACAGTTTTGCTATCGGGAACATTACACTTACCAAACCTGATACTTTAGTAGCGAATTTAACCACTTCCAATTATAACGGGTATGCTATAAGTTGTTATAACTGTTATAACGGTACTATTACTCCAACAGTTTCAGGCGGTGTTGCTCCTTATACTTATGTCTGGAAAAGCGGACAAACAACAGCTAATATAAGCAGCCTCGGCGCAGGAGAATATGGTGTAATAGTTACAGATGCAAATGGTTGCAGAGTACAGAATACAACTAAACTTGGGCAGCCCGGCATTGGAGGCTGGGCATTTACAGGCGATAATGGCGACACCACTAAATTTATAGGCTTGGTTGATAACTTCCCTTTTATTATGAAAACAAATAATACAGAACAAATGCGAATTACTGAAACAGGTAATGTTGGAATAGGAACTACATTATCACACAATACCAATAATTATAAACTGGCAGTAAACGGTAAAATAGGAGCAAAGGAAATACTGATTGAAACCAACTCTGATGCATGGTCTGATTTTGTATTTGAACCTACTTATAAACGGTTGACTTTACTTGAAAAAGAAAAATATTATACCAGAGAAAAACATTTGCCGAACATTACTTCTGCCAACGAAATAGGCAATAGCGGATTGGACATTACAAAAGTTATGTCGGGCATTACACAAAATGTGGAAGAAAATACATTGGATATAGTAGAACTGTACAAACAGTTGATGGATTTGAAAAAAGAAAATATAGAACTGAAACAGAAAATGGAAGGGCTGACAAAGAAACAATAGATTTTGGTTTGCTACTGATTCACAGATTTTTTAAAAATTATAACACATAGAATTAATTTTAAATCTGGGAATCTGTGGTATCAAAGCTTGCTTGCCGTCATTGCGAGCGCAGCGAAGCAATCTCAACACCTGTTTCAAATAAAGTTTTATTAATAATCTTTTTTAAAAAATAAGAGAATGAAAAAAATTAAAAACAATTTAGTGTTTATACTAAGTATAAGCCTAAGCATATTATATAATGTGCAAATGATAAAAGCGCAATCGCCTACTAATGTAAATAACACTACCTACACATCGGGTATGCACATATTTACTGACCCGCAAACAATAGTATCACCCAGCGATAATAGCACCGTTAACTTTTCGGGTACAGCACAAGTGGAATACCAGCCGGGAGCGTTGGTTCATTTACAGCCCGGGTTTTCGGTTACGGGATTGAGTGGGAATGGCTACTTTCACGGGGTGCCACTTGCCAATGGATCAAATTTAAGCGCGCAAGCCGCTTGTCCAAATTTGTTGGATGGAACTTTTGAGAATGGGACACACCCTGATTGCGGTTGTATCACTGCAGGGTGTAACCCAAACAGCTTTAATATTGTTCGTGCTGGGAATAACTGGACTGGTATTTCTTCATGTGACTACTTAGTTTCAGGAGTTTCTTTGAGTCCATGTTCAGCTTTAGTTGCCAGCCCTCATACAGGAAATGCTAACGCAGGTTTGGGCACTACAAACAATAATGCTACAAGAGAATTCTTACTTAATAATGTAACTGTAGTAGGAGGCAGGACATATAAAATAGAATTTTTTTATAAAATAAATGACCCTGGAAACCGTGTGCCTCCTTTATTTGGAGTTTATGTTTCCGGAACTACAATTACTGATTTCCTGGGTTCATTTCCAAGCCCTTTAAATAATATAGAAACCCTTCCTGGCATTACCGATCACGGTTATACAAAAGTTACAAGTTACTACACAGAAAACAGAGCCGGAATAAATACTTTGTTTTTCGCCATTGGTGCTTTTACTCCTTTAAATATTACAAAAGACCAATATTATTTTGTAGATGATGTAAGTATTACTGAATCGCCAGATGTAACAATTACAGGCTCTACTTCAGTTTGTTCAGGAGATAATTTTAGTATAGGCTTCGCCGCGAGTAATGGTAGTAATTACTCTTGGAGTATTAGTCCCTCTGTATCACCTAGTAATTTCATCCTGCCCAATACCAGTTCTACAGCAACCTTTTCAGGTCCTATAAACACGACTTTAAGCCCAACTTACACTGTTACTTTAACCGCAAACTCTGCAAGTGGATGTGCAACTACAAATACATTTGTAGTCAACGTTACTGGTTCTCCAATACCGACTCCGATAATAGCACCAAATCTAAATATTTGTCAAGGTAATTCGGTTATGTTAAATACAAATACACCATTTAGACCAATTCAGTGGTATCTTAATGGAAATGTCATTAACGGAGCTACGAGTAATATCTAAAATGCGACATTGCCAGGAATTTATACATACGAAATTAATAATGCAAATGGTTGCGCTGCCGTATCCGCGCCTGTCACACTTATTGATATCACACCTACCCTTACAATTAGTTCTAACCAAACAACACAAAACAGTTGTGCCGGAGGACAAGTTGTACTTAATGCAACAGGCTCTCCTACTGGAGGGAATTATGTTTGGTCAACCACTGACCAAACACAAAGTATAACAGTTTATCCTACCACTGCTACCACTTATACATGTACCTATACATCTAATAATTGTCCTGCAACAGCAACTGCAACAGTAACTGTTCATCAGCCTCCTGCTTCTCCAACAATCACTGGAGACCAAACTGCTTGTACAATAGGAGTTCCATTGACATATACAATAAGTGGAACATGGGCATCTTACGCTACTCCTACCTTATCTCCTGCAAGTGCAGGAACAGTTACTGCAAATGGTACTAATACTTTTACAGTAATTTGGGCTAATAATTCAGGAGGAGTAATAAATGTTAATGTTACAAATTTATATGGATGTACTGTTTCTGCAAGTCTTCCCGTTTTCCCTTGCTGCATCAATGGAACCAGTACTCTTAATATTGGAGACGGGGGCAGTACCACAGATGGTGGTACTACAGGGTCTCACTTAGATGCTTCTTCTGAAATTTTTCCAACCGGAGGCCCCCCATTAAATACAGGCTTGGGAAGCCCTCCCGGATCTTGGGCAATTGGGACAGGTGGTGAATATAAAATTGGAAATCTGTCTTTGGCAATAAACGGCACATTTACAGTTGACCATGATCTATATCTTGATGTTTGCGATATTACACTTGGAGAAAATGCGAAAATTAATGTAACCGGAGGACATATATTGGTTATTAATGAATCACATTTGTATGGTTGTACTTCAATGTGGGATGGTATTTATGCCAACGCTTCTAACACTATAGTAATAGATAATTCTTTAATTGAGGATGCTAAATCTGCTGTTAATTCAATAGGAGGTGCGCAATACATCCTTAACAACTCGGTGTTTAACAAAAATTACAAAAGTTTAGTAGTTAGTCAATATAGTGGATCTGTTACGACTGCAACAGTAAAAGCTTGTGTTTTTACTTGCAGAAATTTTTCTTCTATAAGTACTATAGGACCAATTTTTTCTGATTATAGTTCTCATGGCAATGCATCCACTTACAGCACCACAACTTTAAAGCCAGCTTACCCTGCTTATCTTCCAGGCACTTTCAGAACCTTTACTGGAATTGAAGTTTCAAGTTTTGCAAACGCAAGCCCTCTTCAGATTGGAGAAACAAGCGGAACTGGTGACCTTAATATATTTGATAATCTCGATTATGGGATAAGAGTACTAAATTCAAATAGTGTAGTAGTTAAAAATAATTTGTTTGAAAATATCAAAGATTTGAATCCTTTTGCAGTGTGTTTTTTAGGTCACTATTGCCCCCATAACCAAAGCGGAATATACGCCTCGGGTAATGCCCATTATAACTGTAATTTAACAATCGGCGGTTCAGGAAATTATGAGCCAAACAATTTTATAGGATGTACCTATGGTATATCATCAACTGCTTTTAACAATAATATACTTAAGAATACATTTAATACAATTTACAATGCAGGTATAGAAATTGAATCAGGAACTAATCTCACAAGTCTTATTAGTGAAAATGATCTGGATAATGTAAAGAATGGCATATACAGCAGTGCATTGGGAACTAATGCCACGCTTAATATTACAACAAACTATATAAATACAAATGGAGGCACTGGTGCTATTCGCACTGATAATGGTATTTATATTGCTAATACAGGTAGATCAGGAAGTAATTCGACTGCACTTGTTACAATACAACACAATGTAATAAATTACCCTACAAATGGAATAAATATATATCTTGCAACTGATTGTTACCTTACAACCAACACTATTGATTTTCATAGTCAATTAAACAGCAGCAGCAGTAATAGCGGTATCAGGACGAACCGGAGTGATATCAGAGCAAATACAAATACTATAAGCTATACCCCTGCAGCCCCATCAAATGTTGGTCTTTTGTATGGAATATATGCTGAAGATACAAAAGGCGTATTATTTGACAATCAACTGTACAATAATGCTACAGGTATTTTTTGCCTTAATAGTTGCTACCCTATTGATTTGGAGTGTAACCATTTTTATTCCTGTTCTAATGGATTTAGATTTGGTCCCTCTTCTGGTGCTTACATAGGTGACCAAATATCAACTACGAATCATTTATCTTCTGGCAATGAATGGAATAACATGGTAGGTAGCCCTTTCATTGCTGGTACTATTAATAACCAAGGAAATAACCCTTGGACATATCCTTCTCAACCTACTCCTTGGTACACCTGCAATTGGTACTATATTATTGGTGCAACTACTAATCCAAGTGTTTATCAAATACAAGGTATTTATTATATGCCTACTATTCAAAATCCTTGTATTCAAGCAGCTTGGTTAACTGTAAATAATTCAGAAAACAGAGAAAAGGCTTTAGGGAATATAGTGCGTGGAACTAATTCCTATGAAACATTCACTTCCGAATATTTACTTCGCGATTCTATTTATGCTTATCAGCAATTAAATGCCAATGATAGTTTGCTAAATTTGAAAACAGAAGAAGATGAAATGTATCAGCAATTCTATAATTATACTGCTAATACAAATACTGGCAAATTTCGGCAAATTAACAATCTTGTTATGAATACCACAATAGATAATAGCAGCGAAGCACGAGCTATTAATGATGCTATAACTCCACGATGCACTATTGAGAATAATCAGCAAACAGTAAATTCCATTTATCTGAACAAATTAAGTTATGAAGCGGACACCACTAATGGAAAAGGAGCTATATATAATTATGATAGTACAGAAACGGTATCATTGCAAACTATAGCCTATCAAAATCCAATAACAGGCGGAGATGCTGTATATATGGCACGCGTGATGCTATTTATTGATATGGACGATGATGATGGCGCAAGCAGGATGCATACTACCCACAATAATAACAATAATCAACAGGTGGAAAAGAAACCGAAGTTTAATTTATACCCCAATCCGAATAACGGCAACATGACGTTAGAGTATTTGATAGAAGGTAAAGAATCAGGATTGATTACAATATATGATGTTTCGGGCAGGTTAGTAAAACAACAAACTTTAAATCCTGAAAATAATTTGGTAATAATTATTGCGCAGGAATTAAGCGCTGGAGCGTATTATTATACTATTACAATAGCAGATAGCAAAATAAAATCAGATAAATTAATAATAATTAAATAGCTATCTTTGTTCTATGAAAAGGTTTTTTTACGTCTGTTTAATTCTCCTCTCCTTTAGAAAAGGAGAGGAGGCCTTTTCACAGACAAACCTTGTCCCCAATCCAAGCTTTGAGACATATACTACTTGCCCTTACCAAGGCAGCCAAATAAATTATGCATTCCCTTGGTATTCTCCCACTGGGGGCAGTCCCGATTATTTTAATGGTTGTGATGGTTCAGCAATATCCAGTTTCGGGGTTCCCTTAAACTGGCCTGGTTATCAATATGCAAAGACTGGAATGGCTTATGTTGGTATTTATTGTTATGATTGGAATGGATCTTATCCAGATCTTAAAGAATATTTGCAAGTAAAATTAACCGATAGTTTGATAGCAAACAGAAAATATTGTGTTAGTTTTTATGTTAATCTGGCTAAACCACACGGTCCTGCATATAATGTGGTCGCAATTACAAAAATTGGTATGTTTATATCAGATACTGCTGTGTCAGATACTACTACATATACCTTACCTTATACAGCGCAAATTCAATCCCCTGCAGGATATTATTTAAGTGATACAGTAAACTGGATGGAAATATCAGGTACATATACCGCACACGGAGGAGAAAAGTACATTACAATTGGTAACTTTAATATCATATCCGATACTATATGTATAGTTCACCATCCGGGACTTCAATATTCAGGAGCATATTATTTTATAGATGATATAAGTGTTGTGGATTGTACTGTAGGGGTGGATGAAATAACTGATGATAATTAAGTGAGTATTTACCCAAACCCAAGCCAAGGAATGTTTGAGGTTAAGAGTGAAAAGTATAAAATACAAAGTATAGAGGTGTTTAATGTATTAGAAGAAAAGATTTATAAAGCAGAAATAAAAGATATAACCGCTACCATAAACCTACAAGCTCCGCCAGGGGTTTACTTTATGCAAGTACACACAGAGAAAGGAATATTGAGGAAGAAGTT
>CAIQBY010000317.1 GCA_903870175.1 uncultured Bacteroidota bacterium | reverse complement strand
TCGAGGGCTTCAATGTGCGAAGTCGTTGTATCTCTACAAAAATTTTATTCAGCTTCGCGATAAACAATCGGCAGAACAGACTGCAATTTTCAACCGGGGAAATAAAGTAGGTTTGCTGGCGCAAAAACTTTTTCCGGAAGGCGTAGATGCCACACCTGCAAAGCGGTCGAACAATGGTGAAGCAGTTTTGAAAACCAGAGAACTGATTGCAAATGGTGCCGAAATAATTTACGAAGCAGCATTTCAGCATGATCAAGTGCTTGCCATACTTGACATTCTGGTGAAACGTGATAATAAGTGGTATGGGTACGAAGTGAAAAGCAGCACCAAAATTTCGAATACGTATCTGCTTGATGCCTCGCTTCAATATTGGGTAATTACCAATTATGGCTTGCCTTTGGCAGATATTTCGCTTATCACAATTAATAATCAATATGTAAGAAATGGCGATTTGGATTTGCATCAGTTATTTGCCATCAAGTCGGTGAAGCAGGATGCGCTTAAGAATCAGGCGATGGTGGAAGAAAATATTTTTCAGTCGAAACTGGTAATTGCAAATGCCGAACAGCCTAATATCCCTATCGGCGAGCAGTGTTTCAGTCCTTACACCTGCGATTTTATGGGCACTTGCTGGAAAAACGTTCCTCCTGATTCTGTTTTCGAAATCACAGGAATTCCGAAAGCAGAACAATTTGCTTTATATAATGCGGGTTACAGAACGATAAAGGAAATTCCGAAAAATAATAATCTCGGCATTAATGCGAATACACATATTATTTCTGTAAAAAATGATGAGGAAAAAATTGATAAAGCTGCGATAACTGATTTTTTGAATACCGTTAAATATCCTGTTTTATTTATGGATTTCGAAACCTTTATGCCTGCAGTACCTATTTTTGATAAAACAAAACCGTATCAGCATATTCCATTTCAATATTCAATTCATTATAAAAAAAGCAAGGATTCAATCCTCGAACATTTTTATTTTCTTGCCGAGCAAGGCATCGACCCGCGAAAATCATTTATTGAAAACCTGCTGAAAGACACAGAAACAGAAGGAACCATATTGGTATATGATACGTTAATGGAAAAAAATATATTGAACGGATTAAAAAAAGATTTCCCCGAACATACTGCCGCTATTGATTCGCGCCTTAGCCGCATCATTGATTTGATGCTGCCTTTTCAGAATAAAAGTTATTATCATCCGGCAATGAAAAATTCTTTTTCAATTAAAAATTTATTGCATGCACTCGTACCCGATTTATCTTACGCAAATCTTACCATATCAAGCGGAAGCATTGCCATGACGGCATTTGAGCAACTTCAAACAGAAACAGATATGTTCAGGATAATAGAAATTCGCGAACAACTTTTAGAATATTGCAAGCTGGATACGTTATCTATGGTAAAGATTTTTGAGAAACTGGAGGAAGTAACCGCTTAGAAATTTATTTATTGAAAATAATAAAATAAAAAAGCCTCTATATAACAGAGGCTTTTTTTAAAACTATAATTAAGTTTTATTAGAATCTTTCCAGTTTCGAGAAATAGAAGTTACCTTCAATATCAGCATTCTCATCACTATCCGAACCGTGAACTGCATTTGCAGCAATTGATTTCGCATATATTTTACGGATAGTTCCTTCAGCAGCCTTAGTAGGATCAGTAGCACCAATCAACGTTCTGAAATCGACAACAGCATTTTCCTTTTCAAGAATCGCAGCTACAATAGGTCCAGAAGACATATACTCAACCAACTCGCCATAAAAAGGACGTTCTTTGTGCACTTCATAAAAACTGCCTGCAGCTTCTTTCGACAGTTTTGTATATTTCATTGCTACAATACGAAAGCCTGCTTCGTTAATCATTTTTAAAATTCCTCCGATAGAACCATTTGCCACCGCATCAGGTTTAATCATTGTAAAAGTTCTGTTAGTTGCCATTTTTAATTTTTATAATTTGTTTAATTGCTTTTTGAATAACTATTTTTTTTGCGGGTGCAAAAGTAGAAAAAATAAACATTAATAAGCCAAATAAAAGCCTTTATGTTTACCTCAATTAATATTAAATCTGTAAAATAAATTTGTCTTACATTCGGAAATTAGGTAATTTAGGCATCGAATTAATACAATTAATATTCATTTAATACCTACACATCATGGCAACAGTTTTACAAATACTAAAAACAAAAGGAAATGCTGTATGCAGCGTTTCGCCTGACAGCATGGTTATTGACGCACTAAAGTTGATGGCTGAAAAAAATATCGGAGCTGTAATAGTTACCGAAAATAATAAACTGGTTGGTATTTTTTCAGAAAGGGATTATGCCAGAAAAGTAGTACTGAAGGATAAAGCTTCGGATTCTACACGCATAAGTGAGATAATGACGAGCAATGTGTACACAGTGAAAACAAGTTCATCAATTGATGACTGCATGAAAATAATGACGGATAAAAATTTCCGACATCTTCCTGTTGTTGATGATGGTAAGTTAATGGGAGTTATCTCTCTTGGCGATGCGGTAAGGTTTGTAATTGAAGAACAGAAAGACACAATTAAAAATCTGGAAAGTTATATTTCAGGTCAATAATATATTTGCTTTAAAAAACGAAGAGCGTTCAATAATAAATATTGAACGCTCTTTTTATTTTTAAAAGAAGATAATTAAAAGTAAGTCTCCATTATATTATTAAGCACTCTTTTAGTCAAAGGTTTTAATTCGAAGTTGGAAATTTGATGTATCTCAGGTGCCTTATTAATCGCATCAGGGTCGGCAACTCCGGAAAGCACTATAAGTATAATGTTTGCCTTTTTTACGCGATCCAGTTTTTTATATTCTGATAAAAATTCCCAGCCATTCATCCCCGGCATATTAATGTCAAGAAAAATTAAATCCGGAAGAATATTTTTTTCATCCTTAATATAATCCAATGCTTCCTTTCCATCTTCAGCAATCTGAACATGGTCAGTAATCTGCATTTCTTCGATCAGCATTTTATGTAACCGATTGTCACCGCCACTATCATCAATCAATAAAATGCATTTCAATTTTTTCATATATCAATTTCATTCATTATTATATTCTCTGGCAAATGTAATGTATTTTTTAAGTTGAGCACTTAATACTATTAATATTGTAAAAACAAATTTCGGGATAAGATGTTTGAAAATCGTTGTATTTGTTAATAGTATATATTTGCAACTAGTCATTTATACTTTATTATATACATATATAGATTTGAATCATGAGAATAATATTTATGGGGACACCTGAATTCGCGGTTGCTTCACTCGATATACTTATTAAAAACAATTATAATATTGTTGCAGTTATTACATCACCTGACCGGCCGGCAGGTCGCGGTCAGCAACTACAGCAATCTGCAGTAAAAAAGTATGCTCTTGAAAAAGGACTTTATATTCTTCAACCTGAAAAATTAAAAGGTGAAGTATTTATTAATGAATTAATACAGCTGAAAGCAGATTTGCAAATTGTAGTTGCATTCAGAATGCTGCCTGAAGTTGTTTGGAATATGCCAGGGATGGGAACTGTTAACCTTCACGGCTCATTGTTGCCTCAATATAGAGGAGCCGCACCTATTAACTGGGCAATCATAAATGGAGAAAAAGAAACTGGTGTTACTACATTTTTTCTTCAACAGGAAATAGATACAGGAAAAATAATTTATCAGGAAAAAACTCCTATTGAAGAAAATGATACCGCAGAAACTGTTCATGATAAATTAATGATTATCGGCGCATCCCTTATTTTAAAGACTGTTCAGGCTATTGAGACGAACAATTATCCTCAAACTGAACAATCGGTTTTAATCGGGAATGAACAGAAAATTAAATCTGCACCAAAGATTTTTAAGGAAGATTGCTTTATAGACTGGAAGAAATCTACTACAGAAATATACAACTTCGTACGAGGCTTAAGTCCTTATCCTGCTGCTTTTATGATACTTCTTGACCCTGACGGCAAAAAACATCAATTAAAAATATTTCAATGCAAAAAAGAAATAACTCTGCATAACGAAAATATTGGGAGCATTCACACCGATTCAAAGAATTATTTGAAAATAGCTGCCTCCGACGGCTACATTTCTATTACAGATTTGCAGTTGTCCGGGAAAAAGAGAATGACTACAAGTGAGTTTTTACGCGGGTTTCCGCTAAATGCCAATTGGAAAACAGAACTTAATAATGATTCTAAATAAGAATTCTTGTTCATCCTGATAGCAGTCGTTACAAAGGCAACAGAACGTGTAAATTCACGCTAAAAAGCGATTCCCGTCCAATGATTCTTCAAACTGTCTACTAACCGCACTTACAGAGCAAGTTATTAACAAAAATGCGACTTATCAACAATTTCGCGTTTTTTTTGCTCTGAACGCACTACCGTATATGAATTCTATTTATTTTTGTTGTATAAATTAATTATTAACTTAAAAAAAAACAAAAAAATGAACAAAGCAGAATTAGTTGATGCTATCGCTTCAGAAGCGAAGTTAACAAAAGCTGATGCTACAAGAGCATTAGATGCATTCGTAAACGCTACAACAAAATCACTTAAAAAAGGTGACAGAGTTGCGTTAGTTGGTTTTGGTTCTTTCTCAGTTTCTAAAAGAGCTGCTAGAACTGGCCGTAACCCTCAAACAGGAAAAGCTATTAAAATTGCAGCTAAAAAAGTTGCTAAATTTAAAGCTGGAGCTGACTTATCAAAAACTGTTAACAAATAGTCGTTAACTTAATCAAATAAAAAAGTCCCGCAAAATTGCGGGACTTTTTTATTTGTAGTAACATAAATTATTTTTTACTCTTATAATAAAGTGTAGAACAATTTTCTTTTCTGAAAATAATATTTGCCTGTTCTTTTATTTCATCTGCAGATACTGCAAGATACTTATCGGTCTCCCTATTCACCAAATCAGCATCTCCCATCAATTCTGCAATTGCCAGATTAGTAGCTTTGTTTAATACATCCACCTCTCCAAACAAATGAGTAGCTTCACTTTTATTCTTAACTTTAGTCAATTCATTTGCACTCACCAATTCGTCTTTAAATTTTCCCAACACCGCATTTATTGATTCATCAGCCAACTCCATACTTACTCCTTGTGTTAATTTACCGGAAACTACAAACAATCCTTTATCAAAATCACCCATTACGTATGCATGAATTTCACTGAATATTTTTTTATCTTTTATAAGTTCGTTATGCAATCTAGATGAATTTCCCTGTGAAAGAATATCAGACAATAAGTCGACAGCGTAATATTCTTTATCATTACGTGAACACATGTGATACACTTTATATATGGCATCCAAAGGAACATCTCTTTCTACAGTCAAGCTTCTTGGCTCAGTTTGAACCGGTTCTTTTGGCAAATTCCTTTTCGCATTGCTTCCTTTAGGAATTGTTGCAAACCATTTTTCTGAAAGTCGTTTTACGTTTTCCAATTGCACATTTCCTGCAACCACAACTATTGCATTATCTGGAGTATAAAATCGTTTGAAAAAGTTTTTCACATCTTCTATTTTTGCATTTTCAATATGTGAAATTTCCTTGCCTATTGTGTCCCATTTATAAGGATGTACTTTATATGCCAAAGGCCGAAGCAACAGCCAAACATCACCATAAGGCTGGTTAAGATATCGCTGTTTAAATTCTTCGATGACAACATTTCTCTGCACTTCTAAACTTTTTTCGGAAAATGCCAAACTCATCATCCTGTCACTTTCAAGCCAAAAGCCTGTCTCCAGATTTTCCGAAGGAAGTGTTAAATAATAATTGGTAATATCATTTGTTGTGAAGGCATTATTTTCTCCTCCCACTCTTTGCAACGGTTCATCATAATTCGGAACATTCACACTTCCACCAAACATCAGATGTTCAAATAAATGAGCAAATCCGGTTTGTTCAGGGTTTTCATCTCTCGCACCTACATCATATAAAATATTAATACATGCCAATGGAGTTGAGTTGTCCTGATGAACAATTACTGTCAAACCATTATCCAATTTAAATTTTTCAAATTTTATCATTTATTTTTTATCGCTATTATATTTTATTTTCGTTAGAAATTTGATATCAATTTAGAATGCTGAATTTTGAATTTCTTTTTTTGCTCTATAATATTCTTCCATTATCTCGTCAACAATAACTTTTGCAGGTTTTATTTCCCTTATCATTGAAGCAATTTGTCCAATTTCCAACTCTCCCTGTTCTAAATCGCCTTCAAACATACCCTTTTTTGCCCTACCATGTCCGAGCAAAATTGATAATTCTTCTAAAGAAGCGCCACGAATTTCAGCATTTTCAATCTCTTCATAAAATTTATTTTTTAGCAAACGCACCGGGGATATCTGTTTCAGCATTAATTTAGTGTCTCCCTCATGCGATTCAATTATTTTATTTTTAAAGTTAATATTTGCCGAAGACTCTTCAGATGCAGCAAAACGACTTCCAATCTGCACTCCATCAGCTCCTAATGCCATAGCTGCCAACATTCCTCTGCCCGATGCGATACCACCTGCAGCAATAATCGGAATATTGACGGCCTCTGTGACTAAAGGAACTAAACAAAAAGTTGTTGTTTCTTCCCTGCCATTATGACCGCCTGCTTCAAAACCTTCTGCAACAATTGCATCTACGCCTGCTTCTTCTGCTTTTTTGGCAAATTTTGAACTGGCGATTACATGAACGACTGTAATCCCATTATCCTTTAATTTTTGTGTCCAAGTTTTGGGATTTCCTGCTGATGTAAAAACAATTTTCACTCCTTCTGAAATAATAATTTCAATAAT
>CAIQBY010000316.1 GCA_903870175.1 uncultured Bacteroidota bacterium | reverse complement strand
CCATATCGTGATTGATGGCGGAAACATGAATGTGTTCGTGAATTAATGCAGTAGTTTGTGCACCTAAAGCGTGCCACAACAAACGACCATTGTCATCAGAAGTAGGTTTTACAGATGTATAAACCTGCGATAACCATTTATAATCTTTCTGATATAAATTTAAAATGTTGTCTGGTGATAATGCTTCCCATAATTTTGAAAGACTGCTATAATCTTTTGCAAAGGCATCACGTTTTTCATTTGTATTGATGCAATCCTGTGCTTTTTGTAAACCTTCAAAGCCAATTACAGTTCTATCCACATTTGCAAAATGCGCTAAGCATTTTGTAATCCATTCTGGCAATTTATCTCTTAACTCTTGCAAGTTCGTGATAACTGCTTTCACACTTTCTTCATCAAATGCCAATGCTTTTGCAGTATCATCAAACACGCCAAAGTAATCAACAATTCTGCCGAAATCTTTATTTGGGAACAAACGGTTTGTCCTGCAAATTGCTTGTAGTAGTGTATGGTCTTTTAATGATTTATCCAGATACATTGTTTGTAAAATAGGAGCATCAAAACCTGTAAGCAATTTAGCGGTAACAATTAAAAACTTCAAAGGAGAATCAGCATCATTGAATTTCTCAACAATCTTTTCTTGTTTGTCTTTATCCATTCCCCACTTTTGTTTGAAATCTAAAGTATCATTTGCAGTTGTACTGATTACAACCTCACTGCATTCAGGATTAATTAATTTATCCAACTCTTCTTTGTACTGCGCACAAGCATCTCTACTTGGCGTTACAATCATTGCTTTTAATCCTTCGGGTTCTACGTGTGCTTTAAAATGTTCAACTATATCTGCAACAATTGTTTTTACTCTTTCAGGTGATTTTAAAAACACCATCATATTTGCCGCTTTCTGGCTGAGTTTGTTTTTATCATCTTCGGTCAGATCATTAACCATTTCCTTGAAAGCGACATCCAAGGCTCCTTTATCTATGTGATAGTTTGGTAAGCGTGGTTCAAAGTGCAAAGGCAATGTCGCATTATCTCTTATGCTTTCCTGGAAAGTATATCGGCTCATATATCCTCCATCATCCTGCTCTGCACCAAAAGCCCAGAAAGTATTTTTATCTGCTTTGTTTATAGGTGTTCCTGTTAATCCGAACAGGAAAGCATTTGGCAATGCGTTTCGCATTTTTCTTCCCAAATCTCCTTCCTGTGTTCTGTGGGCTTCATCCACCATTACAATAATATTTTCACGCTTGTTCATATCAGCGTATGCCTCTTTGAACTTGTGAACCATTGTAATAATTATTTTCCTTGTATCGTGTTCCAACAGTTCATGCAATTCTTTAATACTGTCCGTTGTAATCATATTGGGGACTTCCGCAGTATTGAATGTTGCAGTAATCTGTGTGTCCAAATCAACTCTATCCACAACAATGATAACTGTTGGATTGTGTAAATCCTGTTGCTTGCGGAGCTTTTGCGCAGCAAACAACATCAATAATGATTTACCCGAACCCTGAAAATGCCAGATTAATCCTTTTTTTATTTTTCCTTCTTTTACACGTTCTACTATTGCATTTGCACCCTCGTATTGTTGGTAGCGACAAACCACTTTTATCTTTTTCTTCTTGCTGTTGGTTGCATACACTGTGTAATACTGCAATATATCAAGCAACGTAGAAGGTTTTAATAAATGTGTTAATTGTTTGGCTACATCCTGCAAACCTATGAAATGTCCTAACTCATCTTTTTCATCCTCCAGTCTCCACGGTGCCCAAAACTCCAATGGAGTGCGAATTGCACCAATAAATATTTCCTTGCCTTCGGTAGCAAAGGAAAATACATTGGGAACAAATAGTTGAGGAGCGGTATTTTCGTAAATTACATTTATATCGTGTGCAGCATCAAACCACGTAACTGCCGGGCGAACGGGAGTTTTAGCTTCTCCCACCACTAATGGAATTCCATTCACGAACATAACTATGTCAGGAATCTTTGTTTCTCGTGCCCGTATTTTAAATTGATTGGAAATAATAAAACTATTGTTTTTTAATTCTTCAAAATCAATTAAACGAATAGCAACATGTTCATTGTTTTCTCCAATAGGCAAGGTAACTTCGTTACGTAACCATTTTGCAAATTCTTCATTTGCTCTTACCAAACCAACATTGTTAACTGTAATTAATATAGCACGAAGTTTATGTATTACTTCATCTGCCTTATCAGGGAAGGCTTCAATATCGGGATTCAAGCGGCAAAGTGCCGCTTTCAATTCCTTTTCTAAAAAAACTTCTGTAATATCTCTGGGTAATAATTCTGATTGAAGATACTTCCATTTTACAGTATCATAATTTACAGCATCTTCTTTTACAACATTTCCTTCAATAGCATTTAAATTAACACCAGCTAACTGGTGAATAATAAAATGTTCTACTGTGTTTTGTTCGTTGAAGGACATTTAAGTGAGGTTAATTCTACCTTGGACTCTTAACACATATTTTGTTTCATCAAAAAAAGCATCCATTCTTCTTTGTTGAGTTGATTTAAATTTTGGATGTTGTTTATTTGAAATATAGGCAAGTTTACTTTTAAACTCATTAGACATTTTAGTATCCTCAAAAGATTCAATTGTTGATTTTAATTGAGGTATCGCATCTTCTACCCAAGCATTTCCTTGTGCATTTCTATCCTTTAATTCTACAAAAATAACAGTGGACTTATAAGCAAGCATTCCATCACATCTTTGTTTCGCCTTTCCATCTTTTCTCAACATTTCAATACAATTATCAATTGCTGTAAAAGTAACATCGTGTCTATTTTCATTCTCTACAACAGCTATCCATTTTGCCCCATCTGCTTCATCAATATAGGCAGGATTATTTGCAGGAGGTGGGTCATCACAAAGTCCAAAAATATTATTTCTTGAAAATGTCAGACATTTTCCTTCACTAAAATTCACGCTCATAAACCTTGTTGTATTTCTAAGAGTTGAGCAAATAATTCATTTGAAACTTCCAAGCTTTCATTTAGATAGTTCTCGTCCGATGGCAGTCCATTGTATTCAGCAAGCATTATTATTGTTCCGTCACTTTCGTTCAATTCATAAATAATAAGGTCTTTTGAATCTACCATAGAACCCATAGGTACAATTTCATCTAAATGATGTGCTTCCGGTTCGTCCATTTTTGGTTTAAGTTTATTAAAAACATCATTTGCTTTCACCGCCAATGTCAAGTAATTAATCAAATAAGGACTATGTGTTGTCACAATTAATTTATTTCCAACATTCATATTATTAAATTCAAGCAAACTATTTAATATATGTCTTTGTGAACTTGGAAACAAGTTCTGCTCTGGTTCTTCAACAATATTGATGAAACTTGTATATTTAATGCGAGAAGATATTTTCTCAAATAATACCATTTTAACATCCTCTGATAATTTAGGGTTTGATTCTATTTTTTTTATTTCTTCCCTAATTCTTAATCTGTCATCTATGCTGATTTCCTTTACTGATGGGTCTCTGTCTTTATTTATAAATAATGCCAAATATCTTGAAACAATATATAAAGGCACAAAAGAATGAAAGCCACTTGAGGCTTCTGACAATTTTATTTCATAATCACTTCCAACAATCCAGGAAACACCGCTTGGTTGTCTATATTCAAATTTGGAATTATTAATAGGTAATTCCAAAGGCTCCTTCAAGTCTTCTTTTGCATTCTTGTCTTCATCAGAAAAGGTATATAATGTTTTTGGCAATCCTCTTAGTTCATAAACGTTCTTTACGGAGCTTGCAAAATTTCTTTCAGATGGCACATACATAATTTTTGGAAATGAATATCCATTATCATCTTTCTTTGTTGCCTTAATTTTTCCCTGTTCGTATAAAATTGAATACGCTTTCCCGCTATATTCAATTATTGTATTTTCTTTAAAATAATTTCCAATATTTTGATACGCTATGTGGTCTTTAAATTTTTTTGTTTTTAAATTTTTTTCGTTAAAGTCTCCACGTACCAATGCCTTTTCAATCCAAGTCATTGTTGAAATCAACTTCGCCACCGTACTCTTACCGCTCCCCTGATTGCCAATAAACACAGTAACCTTCTTCACATCTATCCATTCATTGACTGTTCCATCAGGTAAGGTCTCTTTAAAACCTTCCTTAATAGGTCCGAAATTTTTAATTCTTATTTTACTCATTGTTTT
The DNA here is from genome assembly GCA_903870175.1 of uncultured Bacteroidota bacterium. GTDB lineage: Bacteria > Bacteroidota > Bacteroidia > 2-12-FULL-35-15 > 2-12-FULL-35-15 > 2-12-FULL-35-15. The sequence continues at coordinate 2,458 of CAIQBY010000316.1, read as the reverse complement.
ATTTTTAACTGCACAAATTTAATCATTGTGGTTCATATACATTTATTATTGTTTCTGATGAACCTAATTCCTTTTCTATCATCTCTTTCACTTTTGTCCATTGCAAACCTCCTAATCCGCAACCTAAAGGTGGTATAGCAATGCTTCTAATGTTTCCTTTATCTAATTCGTTCCTTAATGCCTTTAAGCCACTTTCAATATATTCATACTCAGAACCATTTTTCCAATGCTGTTTTGTCGGAAAGTTAATGATGGTCTTACCATCGTTTTCTTTTACTACTAAAATGCTTCCTGTTTTTAATTCTCCATTATCACAAGCTATCTTATATTCAGAAAAGTTTTTAGGATACTGTTTTTTAAACGCTAATGCTACACCTGCACCCATCACACCTACTGTATTTACAGTATTTACCAAGGCATCAGCATCACTCTCAAACATATTTCCTTTTACAAAATGTATCATTCTTTTACCCCAATATCTCCCCCAGCAATTTCCCTTTCAAATTTTTCAACGTCTCTTTTTGTTGTTTCAATTGTTCTACAATTAATAAAATACTATCCAATACTTTTACAATTTCTTTTTGTGTTTCAATATCGGGAATTTGAAAAATAAAATTATCCAAATCTTTCCAATTGATATATGGATTGGTTGAACCTTTTGAAACACCTATTGAATATTGTGTAAACCGTTCAGACAACATTATGTGTTTTAACAAATCCTGCAAAACAATTTTTTCATTTGCTCTTATAACATACGTTGTATTGGAACATACACCTTCAAAATCGGCAAGCGAAACTTTTCGTAAATATGTTCTGCGTGAACCATAAAGAATATCTCCCGATTTAAACAATACGTGAAATGCAGGTCCTAAATAACCTTCTCCGATTTTTTGCCACGTTCTTATTTTAAAATCTTCCGATTCTAAATTTTCTCCTGCCACTATTCGTTCTATATCATACGTCAATGGGTCTATCTTGCGCATCAACTTTTCTGCAACATCACAATAGCTAACTGTTTTTAATTTTTTATCTTTTAATAGTTTTCCAAATGTTGGTTTATCACTTACAAATTCATCAACTAATCTTTTCCATAACCCCTTCAAATTCCCCTCCTGCCCTTCCACTTCCTCCATTGCCGTTTCTATGGATTGAAATAAGCCCGCTATTTGTTTTTGTTCTTCAAGGGGTGGAAGAGGGAAGGAAAAATTTGCTAATGAATTCCATTTTGCATTTGGAAATAATGAACCCACAGAAGTTGAAGTTGCGTAATCAATAAATAAATCTGATTGTATTATCATTTGCAAATATCCTGGAATCATTTTATTTGAATCTTTCAAATCAAAAACCATAATATTTGCAGTACAAACTCCATCAAAATCAGCCAATGCCATTTGTCTTAAATACACTCTTCTTGAACCAAACAAATATTGTCCCTTTTTAAAAAGTTTTGAAAAATTTGTTCCTTCTTTTTCTATATCAACATAACTTTGAATTTTTAAATTATGAGGAATAATATTTTCTAAACCTATTGCTTTGTTTATTCCTATTGATAAAGGAGATTTAACAGACTTGTTTATATTAAAAACAACATCTGCAAACTTAGTTGGCTTCCAATTTTTCTTACTCAACATTTTCATTCTATTCCTAATTTTTTTAACTGTTTGAATAGGTTGTCAATATTGGTGTTTAATTCTTTTTGATTATTTTTTGTTGCTTCAAGTAAATGCTCTATTGTAAATTGTTGGTTGTTGTTTATTTGCTTTACAAATAATTGAACACTTAAATTGCCATTATTACTATTACTTAATAATTCTTTATTGCTTACTACTTTTGCGAACCCATCAACATCTTTAAATTTCCAATATGTATCTGATATGCGCTTTATATGTTCAGGTTTTAAATATGCAGCACTTCTTTCATTTCTTATTTCATCTTTTGCATCAATGAAAATTACTTTTCCCTTTCGTTCTTTCGGTTTTTTCATTCTACAAATTAATAGACAACTTTCCATAGTAGCATTGTAAAACAAATTAGGTCCTAGCCCAATCACCGCATCCACATAATCTTCTTATATCATTCGTTTGCGTATATCGCTTTCCGCATCTCTGAAAAGCACACCGTGGGGCCAAAGCACCACACATCGCCCTGTATCAGGGTTCAAACTTTTCATTATATGTTGCTGAAAAGCATAATCGGCACAGCCCTGTGGCGGTGTTCCCCAAATGTTTCGTCCAAAAGGGTCGTTCATCCATTTGCTCTGGCTCCACTTTTTTACGCTGTAAGGCGGGTTCGCCATTATCACATCAAATTTTTTCAACTCGTCATTCTCCAATATCTGCGGGCTATCCAGCGTATCGCCCTGCACTATCAGAAATTCATCTACATTGTGCATAAACATATTAATCCTTGCAATCGCGCTGGTAATCAGGTTTAGCTCCTGTCCGTATAGTTTCAGTGT
>CAIQBY010000315.1 GCA_903870175.1 uncultured Bacteroidota bacterium | reverse complement strand
TTCAACTATAGCTTCCGGATTAAACAAAGATGAAAAATTAATTGGCGTATATACCGATTACAGCGTATATACTTATGCTTCCATTTTGGCTATATTGATGAAAGGTGCAGGTTTTGTGCCAATCAATAAGAAATTCCCTAAGGACAAGCTATGTAATATTATTAACAGTTCTGGAATTAAAACAATACTATGCAATGATAAATCGATTGAAGAATTAAAAGCAATTGATTCGGATATTAATGTAAATTTTGTTGCAAATGATATTATAGGTGCTGCAAATCAAAATGCAATTTCCATCGACCCGGCATCAATAAAGACAGAATCATCGTCTATTGCCTATATATTATTTACTTCAGGAAGCACTGGAGTTCCTAAAGGAATAGGAATAACTCATAAAAATTTCAGGTCGTTTATTAATGCGATGACTCGTTCTGGAAATTATGATTTTAATTCTTCTGATGTATTTCTACAGATTTTCGAATTGTCTTTTGATGTTTCAATCGCCTGCACATTTATTGCATGGGAAGTTGGAGCTTGCCTTGTAACAGTTCCAACAGAAGGCATTGTATTTATTGAAGCGCTCGAGATAATGAAAAAGCATAATGTTACTGTGTCTTCCATGGCTCCTTCAGCATTGGCTTATATGAAACAATTGAGATTACTCGACGAATTCAGTTTCCCGAAATTGAGATATACATTACTTACAGGAGAAGCTTTGCCTTATAATCTTGCAATAGCCTGGAAGGCTGTCGCACCCGATTCAATTATTGAAAATGCATATGGCCCAACTGAAGTAACTGTCTGGAGCAGTATGTACCGAATGAATGATGATACCTCAAAGGAAGTAATTAATGGGTTAGTACCAATTGGAAAAGTATTAAAAGGATTGACTTTTAGAGTTTGTGATGAAAAATTCAACCCTATAAAACAAGGTGAATTTGGAGAATTACTTTTATATGGTGATCAAGTTGCGAGAGGTTATTGGAATGACCCTGCAAAAACAGCTTCAACATTTGTAAAATTAAATGAAAGTGAATTTCCCTGTCATTGGTACCGAACCGGTGATATTGTGGTAGAAAACAGTTTAGGAAATCTGGTTTATATAAACAGGTTTGATAATCAGGTTCAGATAAATGGTTTTAGAGTTGAGTTGGGCGAAATTGAATTTAGAATAAAGGAATACACTAAAAAGGATTCAGCGGTAGTTCTTGCTTATCAAAATAAAAATAATACAATCACCTTAATTAGTTTTATTGAAAACATTGACGATTCGGTTAAAGAACTTAAAGCGCATCTGACATCCACATTACCGTCGTATATGATTCCTAAAAAATTCTACAGTATCAACGCAATGCCGTTGAATAACAGTGGAAAAATAGACAGGAAAAAGTTAATGGAAATGCATAAGGAAGATTAATGGTGGCGGAATGATTATGAAGGATACTGTAGTTTTAAGGAAGGCAACAAAAGAAGATATTCCATTTTTGGCGGAAATGATTTTGCTTGCAGAAACTTCAGGTAAGGAATTGATTTCTTACCGAGACATGTTTGAATTGCCTGATGACGAATTATTAAAAGGGTTTGAAATAGCATTGGATAATGAGCAGGAAGGGCATGGATTAACTTACCTGACTTTTCTGATAGCAGAATATAACGGAAACAAAGCCGGAGCAGCCTGTGGTTATATAGAAGGAGAATCGGGAGGGAGTTCTAATCATTTGATGACTGGCGCACTGATCACCGGTTTCGGAACCGAGTTGGTTGTTGGAGCATTTAAAAAGAACTCTAAATTCAAGGATGTCCAGATTAATAAATCCTTGGACACCTTGCAGATTGATTCTGTAGCCACGGTTGCTGAGTATAGAGGGAAAGGATTATTCAAACTTATTTTCGAAGAACATTGTAATAATGCTAAATCCAAAGGTTGTAGTCAACTTGAAATCCAGGTTTGGGGGGGGAATAATGGTGCTATTTCAACTTATAAAAAATTAGGTTGTGAAATAACTTTAGAAAAATTTTACAATCCTGAAGATGAAATCAAGGGAGGAAGATTATTGATGACAAAAAAATTAACTTAAATAAATATATTATGGAAAATAGTAATCAAGAAAAACTTTACAAAATTTTTGCAAAAGTATTCGATAATCCAAATTTAATAATCGAACCTCAGATGACGGCAAATGATGTAGATGGATGGGACTCAATGAGTCACTTGAGTTTGATAGTAACTGTCGAGAAGGAATTTGGCATTAAAATTAGCGGGGCAGAGGTAATGCGGTTAAAAAATGTTGGGGATCTTTTGGAACTTATTAACAATAAAACGAAGTAGAAATAATAGACCTTAATGTTATTTAATTCCTATTCGTTTATTTTATTCTTTCTTTGCGTTGTTCTTCTGTTCTTTTCGCTTCCTTCCCGTTTCAGAAATATCTTATTACTTGCTGCAAGTTATTACTTTTATATGCAGTGGAAACCTGAATATGGTTTGTTGCTTGCATTTTCAACAATTATAAGTTACTATACTGCTATTTTAATTTCAAAAAAAAAATTTGAAGAAAGGAAAAAATATATTGTTGCTTGTATTTTTATTAATCTTTCCATTCTTTTCTTTTTTAAATATTTTAATTTCTTCAATGATAATTTCAGAAGTGTTTTCAGCTATTTTCAATTAAGCTATCCAATTCCAAATATTTTAAAAATAATACTTCCTGTAGGTATTTCCTTTTACACTTTTGAAACAATTAGTTATTTACTTGACATATATTATGAAAGAAGAGAACCTGAAAAAAAAATTATTACCTATGCTGTATATATTTCTTTTTTTCCGAAACTATTGGCAGGACCAATTGAAAAATCAACGAATTTATTAGTTCAACTAAATACCGTACCTGAATTTAATTATGAAAGAATAGTTGAAGGATTGAGAAGAATGCTATGGGGTTTTTTCAAAAAAATTGTAATTGCCGATAGATTGTCTTTAATGATTGACCCTGTCTATTCTCTCCCTTCAAATTATAGCGGTGTTTATACTTTGATAACCTGTTATTTATTTGCATTTCAAATTTACTGTGATTTTTCAGGTTACACAGATATTGCAATAGGCGCCTCAAAAATATTGGGATATGATATTGTTGAGAACTTTAATTTCCCATTTATAAGCAAAAATGTCGGTGAATTTTGGAGAAGATGGCATTTGTCATTATCCAATTGGTTAAAAGATTATTTATTCACTCCTATTATTTTTAAAAGAAAAGGCTGGAAAAACTACGCATTAGTCTATGCGACATTTATTACTTTTCTGCTTTGCGGATTATGGCATGGGGCAAAGTGGACATTTGTAACTTTTGGATTACTTCAAGGTATTGTTATTTCATATGAATTGATGACTAAGAGTATAAGAAAAAAATGGGCTTCTGAAATTTCTACGAAACTTTATAATAATATAAGTTTAGTACTTACATTTCATTTTATTGTTTTTTCATTCATTTTCTTTAGAGCGGATAATATGCATAATGCATTTGAAATAATAAATAGGTTAATTCATTTCAATTTTAATAGTCATATTTTATCAGAGTTTAACAAATTTGGAATGTTTAGTTTAGGAATTGTTTTTCTTACGATATCTTTTATGCACTTTGTAGAACGTAAATATCAGCCTTCATTGGTTGGGTTTAACAATAATATTAAAATCAATTATATTTTTAATTGTATCACTCTTACATTATTAATAATTCTTGGATATTTTCATCCACAAATATTTATTTATTTTAATTTTTAATGTTACGACTAATTAAATACGTAATTGTTCTTGCTGGAATTTCATTTCTAATTTCATATAGCCTGTTCGTTTTTTTGAACATTGGCTTACGCAGTCAGAAGAACGATACTTTTCCAGTTATCAATGAACTTGTAAATAACAATGAAAATATTCAGGTGTTATTCATTGGCTCTTCCTTGGCGCAAAACAATATTAATCCTATTGTTTTTGATTCAGTCACAAAGTCAACCTCTTATAATTTTGGATACCCCGGTGCAAAGATTGAACATAGTCAGATGATAATTAAAAGGTATCTTAATTCGAATCATCCACCTCCCCAAAAGATATTAATAATGTTAGAGCCTTATGTTTTGGATACTACCTTGGAAATTAACTTTCCTGTACAATACTATCCATTTTATAAAGATACAATTATTTACAATTTTGTCAGTAAATATGATCCAGATATAAAATTCATAAAAAAATTTCCATTTCTCGGAGTTACGAAATATAATGATTACTTAAAATATTTAGGTGTTTCCGGTGTATTATTTCCCAATAGATTGACTTCAAAGTTGCTTAAAGGATTTGAACCTCTAGATAAAAACTCCTGGAAGGAAAATAATGAATTGCCTAAAAACAGGACAAAAGAACTATTGATTTCCAAACGAAAATTAGATCCGGAAATAAAACGTCTTGAAGAAATTTGCAAATTATGTAGTCAAAAAAACATTCAACTTTATTTTATTTTACCTCCTACATATAAGGGTAAAAGAGAAAAAAATTATAATCCTGATAATTTTATTAATGATTTAAAACTTATAGTTGAAAAATATAATATTCATCTTTTTGATAATTCCGATATTGATTTGTGTCAGAAAAAAGAATTGTTTTTTGATTACCATCATTTAAATAAAAAAGGAGCTGATATTTATACAAGAATATTAGCCAATTTAATAAATTAATTTGTAACATTGCAATTTCTAATATGTTTATTTCTTGTAACAAATGAATTATTTAAGTGGCATAGGTACAATTGATCAAATTAGAAGTTGTATTTTGAGATGGCTCTTTACTATGGAAAGACATTAATAAAATTAAATTGAGGTATATTGTCAAAAATTCAGAGAAGTGTTTTAATAAACAAAATTAACAATACTTCAATCATAGTTTCATTTTGATTAGAGTTTGTTCAATTTTGACCATTCAAAAGTTAGAAATTTAACTATTAATGCAAATTCATAAATTTGAATAATTATTTAATGGAAGATTTTATAATTAATTAATGAAGAAAAATACTTTAGTAATTTTTTCCAAAAACATAAATGAGGTTTATAACCGTAAATCAGCATTAGGCTCTTATATTTATTCGCTAACTAAACTCTTAAATGAATTCGGCTCTTACACTTTTAATATTAACGGAACTGATTTTACTAAAATCAATCAAACCTATAGTAATATTAAATTAGAACAGGATAATAAACCATCTGCTTTTTTTAAAAAAATGTTTCCCTCTTTTATTAAAAGCATTTTAAAAGATATTCTTTTATTTAACAGCCAAAAGAAAATCGAAAGAAAACTATTAAAACTTAAATCAATAGATATTGTTTTAGAATTTTATAGTTATGGTTCACTGGTTGGTTATAATATTGCTAGAACTAGAAATATTCCTTTAATATTAATTTATGATGCACCAATTCTTGATGAATATCTTTTTTTTAATAATTCCAAACCTTTCTTTTATAAAATCATTCAAAAGAGAGAAAAACAAACTTTATTAGGAACTACCTCCATTGTAGTCTATTCGAATCCAGTGAAAAACTATATTCATAAAATTACGGGGAAAACATTGAATATCGGTGTTCATCAGAATGTGGACTTTTCAAGATTTGAATTTATTAATGAAAGAATCTATGGCGATAAGATAAATATTGGCTTTTTAGGCTCGTTTTTAAAATGGCATAGGGTAGATTTGTTAGTAGACGCTTTTATTAAACTTAAAAAAAACGGCAAAAATGTTTCTTTGTTTTTACTTGGTGATGGTGAAGAATTCTCAAATATTAAATTCAAAATAAACAATAGTGAATTTAGGAATGACATCATTCTTCCTGGTTTTGTGGACAATGAAGTCTTATTTGATTTTAAAAAAAGAATTGATATTGGAGTGATGCCAAGCTCAAACTGGTACGGTGCTCCAAATAAAATATTTGAATATGGAGCGGCAAAGATTGCTGTTGTTGCCCCAAGTACTCCTACTATTGTTGACCTGTTTGAAAATTATAAAGATTTACTTTTATTTGAGAATGAATCTTTCGACTCTCTTTACAACGCATTATTAAAATTGGTTGAGGATAAAGAACTACTTAAATCATTGGCCGAAAATTTACATGGCAAAATCAAAAAAAATACTCCAAAGAAAATACTTTTAATTTTTACGACAACTTATTAAAAAACAGTTAATATGAAAAAGGTAATTATTACAGGAGGTGCTGGATTTATTGGCTCTGCTGTTATATCAGAACTTCAAAAACACAATTTTGATATTTATGTTATAGATAATTTAACATTTGGAAATAGGAAATTTATAAATATCCCTGACGATAAATTTTTCAATATTGATATCTTAGATAATACTAATGTTGATGAAATTATTTCAAGAATAAGTCCTAATCAAATAATTCACCTAGCAGCTGTTCACTTTATTCCTTATTGCAATCAGAATCCATTTGAATCAAGTAATATAAATATTCATGGAACGATTAATATTTTAAATTCAGCTTCTAAATTAAGAAATCTGGAATCTTTATTATTCGCTTCAACTGCTGCTGTATATCCAATTTCGGATTACGCTGTCAAGGAAAATGATGTGGTTAATCCTTTAGATATTTACGGTTTATCAAAATTAGCAGGCGAACATTTATGCCATGAATTTTATTTAAAAACTAGAACACCAACTATTATTTGCAGATTTTTCAATGCTTTTGGACCTAATGAAACGAATCCCCATTTAATTCCAGAAATTCAAAACCAAATTATTTCCGGATTAAGAAGAATAAAATTAGGCAATTTGACTCCAAAGAGAGACTTTATTCATACTTCAGACATGGCAAATGCTTTGCATTTACTTATTGAAAAATTCGACAATGGAATTGATGTTTTTAATCTTGGAAGAGGAATTGAATACTCTGTTACCGAAATAGTGGATGCTTTTGAAAGACAACTAGGGGAAAAGATAAATATAGAAATAGAACCAACACGGGTCAGGAAAGTAGAGCGTATGCACTTATTGGCAGATATTACAAAACTGAAATCTTATATTAATTGGGAACCCAAAATCAGTATTGATGAAGGAATAAAAACGTTATTACAAAACAATTGAAAAACCTTAAAATTGTATTCTGTACTGATGGCATTTTTCCTCACAGCATTGGAGGTATGCAGCGTCATTCGAATTTACTGATTGAATATTTAGCTAAAAATAATAAAGTCGATTTAATTGTAATTCACCCACACGAAGAAAAAGTTTTTGCCGCTTCTTCCAATATTCATGAGTTTTTTGTAAAACCAATTAATCCTAAAAAAAATTATTTACTTGAATGTTATCGTTATTCAAAAAGAGTTTATAAAATAATAAGTGAACAGGGAAACTGTATTATTTATTCACAGGGACTTTCTGTTTGGTATAACATTAAAAGAGTTTCCGATAGGCTTATTATAAACCCGCATGGTTTGGAAGCATATCAGGTTATATCTTTAAAAGAGAAAATGGTTGCAATTCCTTTCAAAATTATTTTCAATTACCTCTTTAACAATGCTGCTTATGTTATATCTCTTGGTGGTAAATTAACAGGTATTTTAAATAACACAATCACCAATCATATTACAAAAGTAATTGAATTGCCAAATGGAGTGAATTTTGGCACCTCTTTTTCTAATAAACATTTTAATACCGATAAAATAAATTTTCTTTTTGTTGCCCGATTTGCTCATAATAAAGGAATACATATCTTGTTAGAAGCTATTAAAGAGTTAAACAGTGAGGGATGGGAAAATAAACTGAACTTTAATCTTGGGGGCAGAGGTCCATTATTTGAACATTTCAGAAGCAATTTTAATTATAAAAATATCATTTATTTGGGGTTTATTTCTGACGAACAATTAACTGAACTTTATAAAAAAGCAGATGCTTTTGTGTTCCCTACTTTGTTTGAAGGAATGCCTACAGTAGTACTTGAAGCAATGAGTTTCGGATTACCGATTATTGTCAGTGACGTAGGAGCTACTGCCGAACTGGTTGATTCTACTAATGGATATTTAATTAATAAAAACAGTGTATTTGAATTAAAAAAAGCAATTATTGATTTTTATAACTCAGAAAAATCATATAAAGAAAAGCTATCCAAATCATCATTAAATAAAATTAAAAATAAATATGAATGGAGCATTGTTGCCAAAAAACATATTGAATTATTTAAGAAAGTTGCTGATGAAATGCTTAAATTAAAAAACATTGATTAATTTAATATTTATTCATCAATGCAAGCAAAATGGAATATTAAAATAATAACTAAGCTGAATTTTGAAATTCCGTTAAGTTATTAAGTAAATAACATTTTACCCAATAACTTCCTTGAACTTGGCTGTTGCATAAATCAAAATTTATCTTATCCCCTTTATAAAAACTTTCAAACGTGATTTAATTGACTTTAGATTTTTTGGTATTTTTAAGTATTTATAAAAATACTGATTAATGATTGATTTTGTTAATTTTTGATTTTATTAACCTATATGTCATATCCTCACATATATGCTAAATAATAATCATTTCAATCAGTAATTTTGTTAGATTTGCATCTCAATAAATTAAAACATTTATGAACGAAATCAAAGCATTTTTATCCGATAATTTATCCGGATTTTCACTGAAAGCAATACCGAATTTCATTTTCGCATTTATAGTTTGTTCCATATTATCTTTTTTCCTGGGAAGATTATATGTAAAGTTCGGCAACTCACTTTCGAACAGAAAAGCATTTGCGCGCAACTTTATGATATTGGCAATTACTACCATGTTTATTATTTCGGTAGTAAAGTCGTCACTCGCATTATCATTAGGTTTGGTAGGTGCTTTGTCGATTGTTCGTTTCAGATCAGCAATTAAAGAACCGGAAGAACTTACCTATTTATTCCTGACCATATCAATAGGATTGGGCTGTGGCGCAGGTTTAACGATATTGACAGTAATTGCATTCTTTGGATTTATTGCAGTAATCTGGTTTAACAACAGATTAAAAAAAGACTTGGAATCACAAAGTCTTTACCTTACTATATCAAGCACGCAGCCCGACAAAGTAAATTTGAAGCTGATAATAGAAGAACTTAAAAAATATTGTTCGTCAATAAAATTAAAACGAACAGATGAAAATGCTGGTGCTATTGAAGCTTCATTTTATGTTGAACTTGACGGAATAGAAGAATTGGAACAAACGAAAAACGCTTTAAAAGGGCTTCATCCTTCCGTTTCAGTTACGTTTATGGATAATACCAGAGATTTTTAATAGCCTAAATGTCATCTTTAAATAGTCAGTCGATTGAAGAACTGCGTCACGAGCGCAAGTTTCTTATATATGATTATTCGTCAGAGGAAATAGAGCAGATGATGCAATTTCATCCGGCAGGCTTCAAAGAGATATATCATCAGCGAAATATTAATAATATTTATTTCGATACTTTAGGGTTCGAAAGTTATTATGGAAACGTGGAAGGCGATACAGAGCGCTCGAAAGCAAGAATAAGATGGTATGGTGACTTATTCGGAAACATAGAAAAATCAACCCTTGAATTCAAAATAAAAAAAGGAATGTTAGGTAAAAAGAATACATTTAATCTTTCACCTTTTAAACTGGATACTGATTTTTCGAAACAAGAAATAATTAAAGCTGTGAGTTCAGAAAAAATTCCTCTTCAAATAAAAAATCAAATGCTGTCGCTACAACCAGCACTATTGAATCATTATACCCGCAAATATTTTATTTCTGACGATAAACAATTCAGACTAACGATTGACAAAGACCTTACCTATTATCGTATCTCTTATTTTGGCAATACGTTCTTAAATAAAACTATTGATCACAGAGCAGTGGTTGTAGAATTAAAATATGATTCGGTTTATGAAAATGAAGCGAAAGAGATTGGAAATAAATTCCCTTTTGCAATGACCAAAAACTCTAAATACCTCAATGGAATAGAAAGAGTATTGTTTTAATTATTTTAATGAAAAGAATATTAAAATCATCTAAAACAGTTTCATTAAAAATAAAAGTTTTAATTGTTATTGGGATCGTTATAGCAGCTATAACCTTAAGTATTTGTTTGTATTTTTCTGCAATTCAAAAAAACAAAACAATTGTATTAACTGTTTCCAAAAGTATTCCGGCACCGGACTGTCTTCATTCCGGTGGATTTTATACGACTCCCTTTAACATTAGCCTCAGTATAAATAATCCCGATTTACAAATATATTATACTATTGACGGAACATCGCCGTCTTTGAATTCGGAAAGATATACTGCACCAATATTGATTTCAGATAGAACAGAAATGAGTAATGATTTATCGAATATCCCAACCTCACCAAGATGGAAACCGCCTGTTGGCAATGTTTTCAAAGGAACTACTTTACGGGCAATTTGTGTAGATAAAAACCATAATAAAAGTAAAGAAATGATTCGCACATTTTTTGTTGACAATAAAGGAAGTAAACGATATTCGTTTCCGGTAATAGCTATTACTGTTAATAAAGAGGATTTATTCAGTTATGAAAAAGGAATTTATGTGTTAGGGAAACGATATACTGACAAACATAATTATCTGAATAAAAACACTCCATTAAATATCCCCTGGTGGTATTATCCTGCCAATTATCTATTACGCGGAGCAGATGCTGAAAAACAAGCTCATATTGAATTTTACGAACCTACAGGCAAATTAGGTTTCGAATCAAATATAGGTTTACGAATTAATGGTAATGCCACTAGAGCGTTTGCACAAAAGTCATTAAGGATTTGTTTCAGGGAAAAATATGGAGAACCTTCCATTAAGTATCAACTATTTCCAACAAATAAAGTAAACACATTTTCTGCATTTATACTCCGTAATTCAGGAAACGATTGGGATAAAACAATGTTTCGAGATGCTTTTATGCAATCATTAATGAAGGATTCGCATGTAGATATTCAGGATTATCGTCCTTCAATAGTTTTTATAAATGGTGAATACTGGGGCATACATAATATCAGAGAAAGGCTGGATGAAAACTATCTGGCGAATAAATATGAAATCAATGCAGATAGTTTAACAATATTAGAACTTCAAGGAGTATTAGTTAAAGGACAACGGAAGTCGGAAAAAATGTTTGCCGAATTACTAAATTATATTAAAACAAATGATTTATCCAATGAAAATAACTATAATTACATCCAATCAAAAATTGACATCGAGAGCTTTATAGATTTTATAATTTCGAATGTTTACTTTTGTAATAGTGATTGGCCAAATAACAATGTAAGGTTTTGGCGGAATGATGCTGTTTCAGTGGACATAAACAATGTAACAGGAGATGGCAAATGGAGATCGATGTTATATGACACAGATTGGGGATTCGGTTATACAGGTAACAATGCATTTCAACTGAATTTATTATACGATGCAAAAAGAGTAGGAAGTGTAGGTATTATTTTTACTGGTTTATTAAAGAATAAGATGTTTGTAAATAGATTTGTTTCTTCATTTCAAAATCACTTAAATACAAATTTCAAAACAGATACAGTTTTAAATAAAATAAATGAATTTGAAAACCAATACTCCTCTGAAATGGATGAACACATTAACAGATGGCGGGCAATTGGTTCATTTTCCAAATGGAAAGAATATGTTTCTGAGTTAAGAATATTTGCTGAAAAACGTCCTGTAGTACAGGCGAACCAGTTAAATAAATTTTTCAATTTAGCTAGTTGTAATAAAGTTATAATTAAATAAAAGTATTCTTTTAGATTAATGAATATACATAAATTAACATGTTAGATTACTATAAAGATAATTCTCAGCTATTTTTGTTGCTTACAATATGGTTAATTGTTGGAATAGTTGCGGGTCCGATAACCTATGCCTTGATTCCAATGACTATGTTCTTAATGAAAAGACAAGGTATGTTTGAAGAATTATTTATTGGCTATCTTTTTATTTTAATATTATCTGATAGTTTAGAAAATCATTTGATTTTTGCCAAAGGAGTAAAAAATGTATATATATCTACTTTAGCCATATTTATGTTTTTTGATCTTAAAAGCTTTTATCCATTCAATAACCTCTATAAGATTTATATTCCTTTTTTTCTATTTGCAATAATAACAATGCTAACAAGTATATCAGATCCATTCATTGCAGTTTGTATACAAAAAACTATATCATTTATTATTTCCTTTATGATAATACCTAATTTCGTTACAAAGTTGTATCGTGAAAAAGGGGAGCAATTTTTTAAAAGATTAGTATATTTTCTTTTTACAACTTTGATTACAGGTTTTATATTAAAAGTTATTGCCCCCGGAGTTGCTTCCAAATTGAACAAATGAAAAACTACGAGAAAGTAGTTTGATGTCTCCCCCGGCCAATAACAATCTAGGGCAGGTTTA
>CAIQBY010000314.1 GCA_903870175.1 uncultured Bacteroidota bacterium | reverse complement strand
TAATTTTCAATAAAATATACCGAAAATAAAGTAACTAAGTTTTTGAAGAATGACTCCCCGAATTGAAATTCACAAGAAGATTACTGCCGCATCACTGCTTGTTGCCTTAGGCATTATATATGGCGATATAGGTACAAGTCCATTATATGTATTAACAGGAGTAATAGGTGAGAAACCGATAGATGAAATGCTTGTTTTCGGTGGAGTATCCTGTATTTTTTGGACTTTGGTTTTCCAGACCACAATAAAATATATCTGGCTAACATTGAAAGCTGATAACCAAGGGGAAGGCGGAATATTTTCTCTTTATGCATTAGTACGCAGGTATGGAAAATGGCTGGTGATACCAACCATACTTGGAGCTACCACATTATTGGCAGACGGAATTATTACACCTCCTATTTCAGTGGCATCAGCTGTTGAAGGTTTAGATATGATAATTCCCAATATCCCTGTTGTTCCAATTGTAGTAGTAATATTATCGCTTCTGTTTTTCTTTCAGCGATTTGGAACACAAAAAATCGGTAATGTTTTTGGTCCAATAATGTTTGCATGGTTTTTAATGTTATTTACACTTGGAGTATCTCAACTGATTAATTTCCCAAGTGTGATTAAGGCACTAAATCCATATTATGGATATGAATTGCTAACAAAATATCCCCAGGGATTCTGGCTGTTAGGAGGAGTATTTCTTGCCACCACAGGCGCAGAGGCACTTTATTCTGATTTAGGTCATTGCGGAAGAAAAAACATTCGAGTTACCTGGGGTTTTGTAAAAGTATGCCTTGTTGTAAATTATCTTGGTCAGGCTGCGTGGCTTATGCATCAGGGTTCTCCAACGCTTGCAGGCAGAAATCCCTTCTTCGAGATGATGCCGCACTGGTTTTTACTTTCAGGAATTATTATTGCCACAGGAGCAACTATTATTGCATCCCAGGCACTTATCAGCGGAAGCTTTACCTTAATAAGTGAAGCAATGAACTTGAATTTTTGGCCAAGAGTAACAATCAGGCAACCGTCAGAATTAAAAGGTCAGATATATATTCCCAGTGTAAACAGTATTCTCTGGTTCGGCTGCATCTTAATGATTTTATATTTTAAAACATCCGAACACATGGCAGCAGCGTATGGTTTTTCCATTACTATTGCGATGATGATGACCACCGTTTTACTAAGTTTCTTCCTTATTTATAAACTGAAATGGAATAAGATACTTGTAGCATCAATAGTACTTGTTTTTTCAATTATTGAATTATCATTCTTTATTGCAAATGTGGCTAAAATAAAGCAACGCTGGATGTTTTTGTTTTTCGAATTGTTTATTTTTATGACAATGTATGTATGGTATTATGCACGTAAAATAAACAATAAGTTTATTCATTTTGTTGAGTTGAAAAAATATACACAACAGATAACAGAACTTAGTGAAGATGATTCTATTCCTAAATTTTCAACACACCTTATCTATTTAACCAAAGCAAATAACCGAAACGAAATAGAAGACAAAATTATCAACTCTATATTTTCGAAAAAGCCAAAACGAGCTGACGTATATTGGTTTTTGCATATTCACAGAACAGAACAGCCATATACTTTAAGTTATGATGTTTCGGAATTGGTAAATGATAAAGTAATAAAAGTGAATATTCATGTGGGATTCCGTATTCAGCCGAGAACAGAAATGTATTTTAAAATGATAGTTCAGGGACTGGTAAAAAATAAGGAATTAAATTTACATATCCGCCCTGACGGTTCTACAAAATATAACAATGAACCTGACTTTAAATTTATTGTTATTGAAAAATTTCTTTCGGTTGAAAATGAATTTGCATTACGCGAAGGATTGATATTACGCTCTTATTTCTTTTTGAAACAACTTGGCCAAAGCGATGAAAAAGCTTTCGGTTTGGATAAGAGTGACGTAGAAGTTGAACAAATTCCTTTTGTTTACCATCCTTCAGCTAACATTGAATTAAAAAGAGACATTTTAAAAAACACAGATTAGTAAACTTTTATAAAACACCTACCAAAATGAAATGAACCTTTCCAAAATGGAAAGGTTTTTTTATTATCCAAATTAGAAATAATTCCTGATTCCTTTTATATATAGGCTTTTGCTGTGTTTTGGCAAATTATGGTGCAAAGTTTGGCATAGCGCACGCGAAAAACAATAAGTAAAATGAAAACAATACTAATAACAGAAAATGAAGTGCCGGAAATTTTGAGTAATGAATTACCGGAAATAAATATGGAACTGGAGAAACTTATCAGCCTGAATAACGTTTACAAAACAATGGAATGTTTTGTGGGGTTTACCAAACAACTTATTTATATGGGTAATTTGAAAGAAGTAAAACATTGTTTTGACATAGCTGAGAAAATGCTGGATGAAGGAAATAATTTAGTGAAGAATGCCATTGAAAATGTGTTCGTATATTCGATTGGAACAGTGGTAGCGTTGAGCGGGTTGAAAACTAAGCGATTGAAAAAGATTTTCAATGGTTCGTTAAGGAAGGAATATAACAGACAGGTTTCAACAAGTGGAATATAGAGTGATTTTAGTCACTGACTCGAGTGAGGAAAGCTATAGGAATCTTATATGAAAACTATTCAATTTGCAGATGGAAAAAAGAAAACAAATTATAATAACTATAGTTCTGATAGTATTATCACTCTTATTTGCAATATGCATGATTTATACAGTATTATTAAAATTTAATTACTTAATAAAATAAAGAATGAATTATGTAAGTTATATCTTAAATAATGTAATCGTGTTCGTAAACAAAGCGGATAATTTTGCCCTTTAAGATGTTAAAAATAAATAATAAATAAAACAACAAAATAATAAAAACAAAAAAATGGAAATCTTAATCACCTTATCATTAGTAGTTGCAGGACTTTTATGTTTCTGGCTTTTTTACAAAACAATTAACTTTTTTGAAAACATTTAACGAACATGACACTATTATTTATTTTATCAATCGCGGTTTTCTGTTACTTAATATATGTACTGATAAAACCGGAAAAATTCTAATCTGCAAGGT
>CAIQBY010000313.1 GCA_903870175.1 uncultured Bacteroidota bacterium | reverse complement strand
TGTTATAAAAAGCATTGGTTTATAAAAAATAGATTTTAAAAAAAAGGAAATGATAATAAAAATGATTTTGTTTGATTTTTTAAAGTAGATTTGTAAAAATTAAAAAAGAAAAAAAGTGTTTAGAAATAAAATAATTGGAAGAAACGCTATTATTTTTTTAAAATTATTTATTTTAATTGCCTAATTAATGATATAAAGTATTATTTTTGACCATTCATTAATTTTCTGTTACATTTGAAACGTAATTATTAAAAACAATATTTGAAATGACATTGAAATTTATCAACCTTAAAGAAAAGTTAGTTTTGTTATCGATAACTGCGCTATTAGCTACAGGCTGTAACACTAATACTAAAAAAGATTCGGACGAAATTCCTCCGGTGGACAGTACACAAAGTACGATTTTGAATGTCAATGGCGAGATTTTCAGTATTCCTTCTCCTATTCAAACAGCGTTTTTAATAAAAAGTACAGGTGCTACGTACGATAAAAAGATTTTGAATCCGGCAAATAAAGCAGCTGGTTATTCCACTAATTTTTCGAAAGGCGTTAATCTTGGTATCTACGGTTCCGACCTTGGTTATGTAACTATTTACGACCAGAATCAGGATGCAATCGGGTACTTAAATTCAGCCAAAAAACTTGCTGATGAATTAGGAGTTTCCGGCGCTTTCAGTCCTAAAACAATTGAGCGTTTTCAGAAAAATCTTGGTAAGCAGGATTCAATGCTTGTCCTTGTTGGCGATGCTTACAGGTCGAGTGATACTTACTTGAAAAACAACGACAGAAATGATGTAAGTGGTTTGGTGCTTGCCGGTGGCTGGATTGAGAGTTTGTATTTTGCTACCAACGTTTATAAAACAAAAAATACGGAGGAAGTAAAACGCAGAATAGCAGAACAAAAATCATCTCTTCAAAGTTTGATAAAATTATTGAAACAATATTACAGCCAACCTGAATATACTGAGTTTGTTGATAATTTAGAAGATTTATCAACTGTATTTGACGGAGTTGAATTCAAATATACCTATCAGAAACCTACTATTGATCCTGCAAATAAAATGACAGTAATCAATAGTAAATCGGATGTAAAAATTACTCCGGAACAAATTGAGACCATCACACAAAAAATAAAAACAATTAGAAATCAGATTGTAGGATAGTAATTCAGGAAACGCATTATTCATAATAAAACAACAGACAATATGAAAAAAGGAATATTAAAATTAGTACTGATTGTAGGTGGATTTGTGTTGGTAAACACAGCATCGGCACAAGTAAGTGATACAGTAGCGAATGCTTGCGCAAAACATTTGGAAAGTCAATTTATTTCTGATGGGCAACAGTACCGCGCATTGCTGATGAATACTGATGAAACCGCCGAGTTTCATACCACTTTATATGGCGGCTCGATATACCGTATTGCTGCTTGCAGTGGTCTTACAGATGGCAATTTAGTTTTTTCGGTATATGATTCCGAAAGAAATTTATTATACACCAACAAGGATTATAAAAACGCTCCTTGGTGGGATTTTAAAATCAATAACACTTTGGATTGTATTATCGAAGCAAAACTTAATAGTGAAGGCGGTGCAAGTTCAGGAAGAGCGGTTATACTAATTGGCTTTAAACAACAAAAATAAAATATTTTATTTTAATTTTAAAGGCATTAATTACTGAGGTATTAATGTCTTTTTTTTTCTAATAACATCTATCATACATAAACCATGAGCGAAAGAATATTAAAAGCCTTAATGCAAATGTTTGCAATTATTGCAAGGGTTGACGGCATTAATGATAATGGCCGACTGATAGTTCAGTCGTTCCTGAAACAACAACTCAATCAGGAACTGGTTGATCAATATCTTGCAATATTTGATGAGTTTCTTGAAGCTCATCACGCAGTTACCAAAAAGAAAGACGGGACAGCCAAAAGGACTTCGCTTAACTCAGTAAAGGTTTTAAGAATATGCACGCAGATAAATAGTGAACTTACTCAGGTCCAAAAAGTGGTGGTGCTTATCAGGTTGATTGAATTTATAAATTCAAATGAAGACATAGCAGAACAGGAACTTGAATTTGTAAAGACTGTTGCCGAAACATTTAATATCAGTGAGGAAGAATTCAACAGCAGTATGGATTTTGTGCGGGCAAGCATTGATAATGTTCCTGATTCATCACGAGTACTTTTAATTGATAATCATCCAAAACATAATCTAAAAGAAACAAAACATATTTTTGCTGAAGGCGTAACAGGGCAGGCAAGAGTACTTTGGATTCAGAGTGTAAACTTATATGCATTGCTTTATTTTGGCAAAAGCGATTTGTACCTGAATGGCCAGATTTTAAATTCAGGTAAAGTATTTATTCTTACTCCAGGTTCATCATTACGCAGTTCAAAAGTTAAGCCTGTTTATTACAGTGATATTTTAAGTGCCTTTATGAGTGATACTTCTAAAGCCAAGGTATCATTTGCAGTGCAGGATTTGGAGTATAAATTTAAGGGTGGAAAACTTGGGCTGAGAGATATTAATTTCAATGAAGATTCGGGCAAACTTATTGGAATAATGGGTGGCTCTGGTGCAGGCAAGTCAACTTTATTAAATGTTCTTAATAGTAACGAGATTCCAAGCAAAGGATCAGTAAAAATAAACGGAATAAATATTCATTCTGAAAAGAATAAAATAGAAGGTGTTATTGGAATGGTTTCTCAGGATGATTTATTGATTGAGGAATTAACTGTTTTTCAAAATTTGTTTTATAATGCCAAGCTTTGTTTCGGGAATAAAAGCGATTCGGATATTTCACAATTGGTTGTTGATGTATTAACAAGTATTGGATTAATAGAAACAAGAGATTTGAAAGTAGGCAGTCCGCTTGAAAAAACAATTTCAGGAGGTCAAAGAAAAAGGCTAAATATAGCTCTTGAATTAATCCGTGAACCTTCTGTACTTTTTGTTGATGAGCCTACCTCCGGACTTTCCTCAAGAGATTCAGAAAACATTATGGACCTTTTGAAAGAACTTGCTTTAAAGGGGAAATTGGTTTTTGTGGTTATTCACCAACCATCATCCGACATTTTCAAAATGTTTGATAAGCTGATGATACTTGATGTTGGAGGCTATCCTATTTATTATGGCAATCCTGTCGATTCGGTAATCTACTTTAAAACAGTAGTAAATCATGCTAACAGCAACGAAAGTGAATGTATTGAATGTGGTAACGTAAATCCAGAGCAGGTATTTAACATAATAGAATCAAAGGTACTTGATGAGTATGGAAATATTACACGCAACCGTAAAGTATCACCATCGGAATGGAATCTGCAATACAAAGAAAAGATAGAAACTAAAATTGCCAGTGTAGATAATATTACAGAAATACCTGAAAGTACTTTTAAAGTTCCTAATAAATTCAAGCAGTTCAAGGTATTTATTACCAGGGATGTGTTATCTAAACTAACCAACAAACAATACCTTTCCATTAATTTACTGGAAGCTCCGGTTTTGGCTTTTATTCTTGCTTTCTTTGTAAAATACACCAATCAGGATTTATCAAATAAGGTTGGTTATACTTTACGTGAAAATGAAAATATAACAGTTTATATGTTTATGGCAGTTGTGGTTGCCTTGTTTATTGGGTTAACGGTGAGTGCCGAAGAAATTATCAAGGATAGAAAAATTCAAAAACGTGAATCCTTTTTAAATCTCAGTAAAGGAAGTTATATTTGGAGTAAGATTGTAATCATGTTTGTTTTATCGGCAATTCAAACAATGATGTTTGTTTTAATCGGCAATTATATATTGCATATTCAAGGTATGTGGCTGGAATACTGGGTAGTATTATTTACTACTTCTTGCTTCGCAAACATGCTTGGTTTAAACATTTCAGCAAGTTTCAATTCGGCGGTTACAATTTATATTTTAATTCCTTTTCTAATCATTCCTCAATTATTATTCAGTGGAATCATTGTAAAGTTCGACAAATTAAATCCAACTATTACTTCGCAAAGTGAAGTGCCTTTTATTGGCGAAGTGATGACTTCCCGCTGGGCTTTTGAAGCTTTAGCTGTAAAACAATTCAAGGATAATGTTTTCAATAAAAGACTATATAAGTATGAAAAAGCTATTCATATGGCTACTTATAAAAAGGATAATTGGCTAGCTTCGATGCAAAACAAACTGAATAGTTGTGAAAGCGATTATTCTGATCCGCATAAAAAGCAAGATGTAATAAATGCATTGAAGATGCTGAAGAGTGAAATAATAAAGGAGGAAAATACTCCAGCGGTTTTGCAGGCAAAAATCAAATGCGATCAAAAAGAAAATCTTTCAATTGAAAAATTCAATACAACTGTTGCAAAACAGGTTGGTGATTTTTTTGAAAACCTTAGGGTATATTATATCAAATACTCCAAGAATGCAAGAGATAAAGAAGAAGCGATAGTTAATCTACTAAACAAAGACAGTGTATCAAGATATAACTATTTAAAGGAACAGGACGAATATACAAATGAGAGTTTGTCAGATTTGGTAACAAATAAAAATTCAATTTTAAGGATTCTTGACATGAATGGAACTTTGATTCAAAAACAAGATCCTATTTATTTAGACCCTGTAAACTCAAATTTCGGAAGAGCTCACTTTTATGCTCCTCGCAAAAGATTTTTGGGTAATTTTTATGATACTTTCGGCTTCAACCTTTGCGTAATCTGGTTAATGTCGCTGATGCTTGGTATAACACTTTACTTTGACATTTTGAAAAAGTTCATAAATATGCTTGAAGCGATATTCAGTAAGGTAGGCAAGAAAAAAGAATAGTATTACTTCTCCAATATATCCTTAATATTGGGTTTAAAATAAAGATTGCTTTTCATTATTTTTCCATCTTCACGGAATATAGGTTCTCCGTTTTCATCCAGTTTGCTCATATTGCTTCTTTGGATTTCATCAAATACTTCTTCGATTTTATGCTGCAAACCGTGGCGTAAAATAGTCCCGAATAAAATATAAAGCTGGTCGCCGAGTGCATCAGCAATTTCAACTAAATCGCCATTTTTACAAGCTTCCAGATACTCTTCGTTTTCTTCCTTTATCAAATTATATCGCAGAATATATTCAGCTTCGCCAACATCGGCAGTAGGAGTATAACGATTCCCGATTTTAAAAACATCATGAAATTTCTCAACATGTTTTATTTTATGTATCAGGGTATTTTTATTTTCGGATGTTTCCACTTGGAATTTAGATATTAGAATTTTACAAATTTATTTTTTCTTCTTCGCTTTATATTGAGCATTTAAACCATCAATAATTTCACTGGTGATATCAAGGCTGTCATTTGCTAATATTACCAAACCTCCAGGACCGTTGGTATAAGTAAGGATATAATTATATTTACTTGTTTTGTTGTATTCCTTCACATAATCCACTACTGTTTTACGAACTTCTTCATTACTCTTTTGTATCTCTTCCATTAAAGTTTGAAGTTGTGCTTCCATCCTGTCAAGTTCCTCTTTTCGTTTTGTTAAATCCTCCTGGGCAGCAGCCGATTGGTTTTCAGATAATAATCCTTGACTTGCTTTTTGCTGAAATTCGGCATAATCCTGTTGAAGTTTTTGACCTTTTGCCTGATAAGTACTTTCGAGTTTACTTTGTTTTGCCTGTGCTGCAGAAGTCAAATCTTTTACATACTCATATTTTGCATTCAGTACATCACTATTGATATAAACAATTTTTGAAGCTTTTATTTCTTTAGGCATTTTTACAATCGGCTTTGCAGCAGCTATCGAATCTGCTGACTTTGCAGTTGCATCAGTCGTTTTATTTCCACCTGAAAAGTGAAGGTAATACAAAACAGCAACAGCAATAAATAATATGATATTTATAATCCTAGGAAAATTAGTTTTCATTAGTTTGATTTTTTATTTACAAACAAAAGTAAATTAAAAAGCACCCCGAAATAATTCAGGGTGCTTTTAGTGTGTTAAAAAGTATTAAAATTAGTGTTTAGCCAAATAATCAGCGACTCCGGCATGAGATTCTTTCATTGCTACATCTCCTTTGTGCCAGTTTGCCGGGCAAACTTCTCCATTTTCTTCGAAGAACTGTAATGCATCAACCATACGCAATGCTTCATCCACATTACGGCCTAAAGGAAAATCATTAATTAACTGATGACGAACAACACCGCTTTTATCAATCAGATACAAACCTCTGAAAGCAATCATTGGCCCGTTTGCAACCAGTTGATCATCATCATTCACTTCGTAATCTCCCGATAGAACATCATAATTCATAGCGATTGTTTTTGTAGTATCCGCAACAATCGGATATGTTACTCCCTGAATTCCGCCCTGTGCTTTTGGCATCTGTAACCAGCCCCAGTGAGATTGTTCAGTGTCTGTTGAACACGCAACTACAGCTACATTTCTTGCTTCGAATTCTTTTAATTTTTCCTGAAACGCATGTAATTCAGTCGGACATACGAATGTAAAATCTTTCGGATAGAAAAAGAATATAACATGTTTTTTTCCTATAAACTGGTCAAGAGAATAATCATTAACTATTTCTCCTCCGTTTACTACTGCTTTTGCCTTGAAAGATGGCGCTTTTTTTCCTACAATTGACATATATTTTATTTTTTTAAAAGGTTTAATTTTTAATTAGGATGCGAAATTACTAAAATTACTTCTACTAAATTATTTATTAAACTAAACCTTTAACTACTTTTGCTACCTAAAATCAGTAATAACTTTTAATTATTCATTTATGACAATTCAAGCAGGACAAAAAGCACCATTATTTTCACTTAGAGATTCAGATAAAAATATAGTAAACCTTGCCGATTTAAGAGGGAAGAATGTAGTACTACTATTTTTCCCTGCAGCATTTACCAGTACCTGTACAAAAGAACTTTGTCAGACACGTGACGAACTTTCATTTTATAATGATTTGAATGCAACTGTGTTTGGCATTTCTGTTGATTTACCTTTTACGCTGTCAAAATTTAAAGAGGAACAGCATTATAATTTCACATTACTATCCGACTTTAACAAGGAAGCATCTACGGCATATAACTCAATTTATAATGAATGGATATTAGGTTTGAAAGGTGTGAGCAAAAGAGCTTCCTTTGTAATCGACAAGGAAGGAATTATTCGCCATGCAGAAGTTCTTGAAAATGCAAGTGAGTATCCAAATTTTGCAGCTATTAAAGAAACTTTAGCGAAATTAAAATAGCTCGTCTTCTGGTTTGTTTTCCTGAATAGCCATCTTTTACTATTGTATTAATACAATTAGTACAATACTTATTTTTAATTTATTTAATAATTTCCAATTATAGAACTTTACAAAGTTAATAAGGCAAAACCTGCCCCTAGTAAAATTATAATAAACTTAATTGAGTTGAAACGATGATTTTCGCTTGATTCGAAAAGAATGGTTGTCGAGATATGTAAAAATATTCCAATTACAACAGCCATTATTTTATCAAAATAAACAGAGAAGTTTCCAATCAGGTTTTCACCGATGGCATAACTTGTAAAAGTTCCGAGAGGTGTGATGGAGGCGAAAACAATCAACCATATTATTGCCCGTGTTTTATTGATATTCGATTGCAATAACATTGTCATCAATGCCATCGCGATAGGTATATTATGCATCACGATTCCTGTCAAAAGGGAACTGTGAGAATCAGTTGAAAGATTTGCAAGCGGCATTCCTTCGAGAAAAGAATGTATCGAAAGTCCTATCATCATTGCATAAGGAAACGCATTGCGCGCATGTTCGTGTTTATGAACATGAATATGTCCATGTTCAATTCCTTCCGATAAAAACTCCAATAGTATTTGTGCAAAGAAACCTATTAAAATATAAATTCCGATATTCGGAGTATGTGCTAAATAAAGTTCAGGGATTAAGTGAAGCACGCTGATAGCAAATAAATACGCACCACTAAAAGAAAGTATAAACTTTAAATTTTTATTACTTATATTGATGAACAATACAGACATTCCGCTTATTATCACCGAAAGAAATAATAATAAATACATATAGACGTTCATTATTTTACTTTTTGTACAATTAATATTAACCGGTCCGAAGTAATTAAATTAAAATCATTCATCATGTAATCTCCTTTTATATCAAGTATTTTAAGATTGCCTGTGGTAAAGTATTTTTCAAAATCAGTTAGTTTTAATGCACTCACTTTTTCTTCAAAATTATATTCCTTCCCGTTATCATTGAAGGAAATCTGCTTTACAATAAAATTATTTTCAAACTTTTTGTAGATATTAAATTCTATATCATCCATTGTTATTGATTGATGTGCCACTAATGCAGGAATCACTTTTTCAACATTCAAAAAGTCAAGTACAAATATTCCTTTTGTATTTAAAGCATTACTCACCGCATCAATCGTAGCATAGTTCTCTGCTTCATTTTCGAAATAACCAAAACTGGTAAACATATTTACAATGTAATCGAAGCTGCCGCAGTGAAAAGGCTCACGCATATCCTGAACATAAAAATGCAGCGACTCATTTTCAAATTGCTTTGCGTATTCAATACTTTGAGGCGACAAATCAAAACCGGTTACCTCAAAATGTTTTTTATTCAGATAAACCGAATGACGCCCCTTACCACAGCCCAAATCAAGAAAACGTGCATTTTCCTTTGGATGCAAATACTCAATCAAGTTATCAATAAATAATTCTGCTTCCTTAAAATTCCGTTGTTTATACAGGATATGATAATAAGGCGAATTGAACCAATCTTCAAACCATTTGTTCCGTAATGTCTTGTCCATAATATTTCCACAAATTTAGAAATTATTAGGCGCCAAATGTTTATATTTGACATATCAAGAAATAAAATCAATGTCAAATATAACTTCTGAAATCACTAAAGAGTCGGAGCACGAATTAAAACTATTTGCTCTGAAGTACCATTCAATAGTGGCTTGGGTAGCTATCATCCTGAATCCACTTTGGGTTATTTCTGATTACTTTATAATACCCGGACATATATGTGACTTTTTTGTTTTCCGCATTATTGTTTCCATTGCCATACTTATCACTGTTTTTTCAAAAGATAAATTAAAAGCGTTTCCAGAACTAATGGCATTAGTTCCATTTGTCGGAATCTCTATTCAGAACGCCTATATGTATAGCGTTATGGATGTAGCTGAGCTTAAAACACACACCTTAGCATACATCGCCTTATTCATCGGCGCAGGCATGTTTGTCATCTGGAAACCTGTCTATTCCTACATTGTAGTAATCATTTCACTTATTGCCAACGTCATTTT
Organism: uncultured Bacteroidota bacterium; assembly: GCA_903870175.1. Taxonomy (GTDB): domain Bacteria; phylum Bacteroidota; class Bacteroidia; order 2-12-FULL-35-15; family 2-12-FULL-35-15; genus 2-12-FULL-35-15. The sequence goes on along the minus strand of CAIQBY010000313.1, from coordinate 8,530 downwards.
TTTTAATATTTACAGCAGTCTTCACCTAAGCGAAATACTCACAAATGGCGGTTTTCTTACTACTTCGGTTGCTTTGTTTACTATCATACTTATAAATACACGCACAAATTTAACCCGAAAAGAAATTATTGCGCGACTTGCATTAGCTGATAGCAACAAGCAAATCGAAATGAAAAGTAAAATCATTGAAGAAAAAAATAAAAACATCAGCGACAGTATTAATTATGCGCAACGTATTCAGCAAGCCATCTTCCCTCCTATTGCGAAAATTGAAAAGTCGTTGAAAGATTATTTTATTTTCTTTCAGCCCAAAGATATTGTCAGTGGCGACTTCTATTGGTTTTCGAAAGTAATGACAACACCCGAAAACAATGAACCGCCTCAAACTGTAATTGTAATAGCTGCAATAGATTGTACCGGACATGGGGTTCCCGGCGCATTGATGAGTATTATCGGAAGTACTATTTTAAATCAATCCGTCTCGGAACCAAAAGTAAATTCGCCTGCTGACGCTCTGAATTATTTGAATCAGCAATTGGCTAACAATCTTAATTCGATTCAGGACGGCATGGATATGACACTCTGCGCCATCAATCAGGATAAAATGGAACTTCAATTTGCCGGTGCTAACAACTCCATTTATATTGTCAGGAATAAAGAGTTGATTGAGATAAAGCCCGACAAGATGGCGATTGGAGGCGATCACGAAAATCATCATTCCAAATCATTTACCAATAATATTATTAAATTACAAAAAGACGATAACATTTATATGTTCACTGATGGATATGCCGACCAGTTTGGCGGTGAACTTGGCAAGAAATTTAAATATAAAAGTTTTCAGAAACTACTTCTCGAGATACAGGATAATACAATGGATGAACAAAAACATATCCTCCATTATCACTTCCAGCAATGGAAAGGCGACCTTGAACAAACTGACGATATATTAATTATCGGCATCAGGATTTAAGTTTTCCTCAAAACTAACTAAAAATGTTTGAAGGCAGAGTTGAAGTGTCGAGTTGTTTATAATGTTTTATTTTGTTTGTGGAGTGAAGGGATGTCAATTTGGAATTGTAACAAGTGAAAATGACTAGCGTATTGGGAAAAGGGAGAAAAATACTAAAGTGTTGATATTGTGTTACGTAAACTATTTCGGATGCACTTAGGAAGTGAACCGATGCACTTTGGTATGGTTTGATATTAAACCTGACAGGTGTTGAAGACCTGTCTGGTTTTTTTGTGTTGGTATGGAAAACTTGAGGAGGACGATGAACTTGCAACTGCGCCCGATTGTCGTGGAAATCCTTTTTATTCTTCTTTTTCAGAAGAATAAAAAGATTGGAACAAAAGCGGGAAGGAACTTGCGAGATTGCAGAAACTTTATTCGCCCAAATTATTATAAAGAAAAAAGGATTCTGGATTGACTAATAAACAATCCTGAATCCTTTTTCAAGAACTAATAAATCAAAAAATCTATTGCCCTGCTTTCACTACTTCGACCCATTTGCCGGGCTTGCGCGAGTTAATTGTGTTGTCGTACATGGCTTCGCAATAAACAGTAGGTAAATAATATTTGCCCACGTAAGCCGCATTCAGCACTATGCGGAAGGTGCTTGTTTTGTAAGGCGACACATTAAAGTAGGTATACACTCTGTCGTCGCGAATGTCCTGATAGGTAGGATAGTCGGTCTTTACAGTGTTTTCGGCTTCATCCATTCTTGTGTTGTGTATTTCCCAACCGCTGGGGAATATCTGTGTAAGGGCCATCTGGAGGTATTCGCCGCGTATTCCGGGGTTTGTAATCTGCACTTCGGCAATTATGTCGGTTCCCTGTTCGAGCCGCGATACGTCTATTGGCGCGCCTTGCATGGTGGTGTAGTTGATGGCGAGTTTTAAATCGTTGTCAACGTTGGTCTGGTCGCCTGTTGCGGGCGAGCCTTCCATTATTATGCGTGCAAACATTATTCCTGTTCCGTTGTTGGTAACGCTGACATTGCCCGGTGCTGCGCCTTTCAGCTGCATGTCTATCTGTTTCAACGGCAGTTTGGTGTTGAGCGCAATGGGTGCAGCAGTATTTATTTTCACGTTGTATTTCATCTCGCTGCTTGCGCCGTTGCTGCCTACGAATTTCGAAACTGCTATCAGGCAATATGCTGTTGTCTGCGTGCTCATCCAATAGGCGGAGCTGAGTGATTTGGATACTTCTTTCACGAGTGATGCTGCTTTTGGTTTCATGTCGAGCAGTGTGAGTGTTTCCAGAATCATTGCTTCGTCGCGGTCGTTGGAGCCATAGCTCCAGCCCATTTCGCAGTATTTAGGAACTGTGGTGGTGAGGTTGGCAATAAGTTTTCTGGCAACTTCGGGCTGTCCTGCTTTGGCGTAAGCTGCTGCCAGTCGCCACTTTGCGGTAACGGACAGTCGTGGATATTCCTTCAATCTGTTCATGGCTCCAAGCTCGGGTGCTTTCGCTAATGCCAATGTATACAGGCGATACGCCTGTTCGAGGTCGTCGTTATAGAAATAATATTTCTCGTTTTTAGGTGCCCACGAATTAGCGGAGTAACGCTGATAACGTTTCCAGTTGTCGATAACACCGGGAGGCAACATGTATCCTTTTGCTTCTGCTTCGAGTAAAAAATGTCCTGCATAGCTGGTGCCCCAGTCATCGGCTTCGTAGCGTCCTGCCCAATAACTCATGCCTCCGCTTGAGGTCTGGAATAATTTTATGCGCTCGATTCCTGCCTTGATATTTTTAGAAATCGCAACTTTGAAATCGCTGTTGAGTTCCATAATATCGCTGAGATATAATTGCGGGAAAACAGCGGAAGTGGTCTGCTCAATGCATCCGTGAGGATACTCAATTAAATATTTCAAGCGCTCGCCAAGATTGATAGGAGGGATGGAGGACAGCTCGATAGTGCCTTTGTTAGTGCCCGACATGCCCGGAGGAGTGTAAGGCGTGTTCCATGTTTTGCCTGCTTCCACCACACTTTCCAATACATTTACTACCGGAGGATTTGGATTTCTTACATCTATCTCGATGTCGTAAGTTGCCTTCTCAGTGCCGCTTGTAGCAATTATTTTTACTGTGCCAATGCCTAAAGTCGGGTTCACTTTTAATTTGAAGCTTACTACTTCATCACCTATTTCTTTAAACGAGATTGACTTGGAAGTGCCGTCCTGCGGGATAAACATGCTGTTGGTCTGAATTTCCACCTTCACATTTTTCACTTGTTTTTCCATTGCAAAAACATTTACCGGCAAGTCCACTTCTTCTCCCGGACCCACCACACGTGGCAATGTACCGAGTATCATTAAAGGTTTGCGAACCGGAGTAGTTTTATCGGCAGAGCCGTAAGCAGCGTTATAACCTGCAACCACCATCGTTCTCACGGAACCTACATACTGCGGCATCATGAATTCATGTCGCGCTGTTTCACCTTTTTTGAGGAAGAATGGTCCGAGGAATTTAACCATCGGTTTAAAACGGTTCGCTTTGTTACCCGCTTTCTTATTGATATCTCCGTCACCACCGATTGCCAACAGACGCGCAAGCTTATCGCCGAAAGCACCTATTACCATATCAAACATATCCCATGTTTTTACTCCCAATGCTTCGCGCGCATAAAATGCGGACCATGGGTCGGGAGTTTTAAAACGAGTGAGGTCGAGCAGTCCTTCGTCAACAATAGCAACGGAATAAGTCATTTCCTTGCCGTTCTTTTCAGATACTGTAAAGCTCGATTTGGTTTCCGGTTTCCAGACTTCAGGAGTAGTAACCACCGGATATAAATGTGTGCCGGGGTCTTCCACAGAAATAGGAACTACGCCGTATAAGCGTATCGGCAGGTCATTCACTGTCTGTGCATGCGGCTGAACCAATGTGACATTGACATAAACATTCGGTGTCATTTCAGGTGTAACCTTGAAACTATAGTTGGTCTGACCTTTTGTAGTTTCTGCCCAGAAAGAATTAATAACTTTCGAGCCGCTCTCAATGCTAATCAAAGCGCGACCTTCAGCGCTTGATGGAATGGTGAGTTTTACATCTTCGCCTACATTGTAAGTTTTTTTATCACTTGTAAACGACAGCAATGTAGCACCTTCATTGCCTTTCGGCGAAGAACCAGCCCAGGCCGGCCAATCGATATAAACAGTTTGACCCGTAGAATGTCCGCTCTCTTCATCGGTTACACGCACATAGAAACGTCCCCACGACGGACGGTTAACGCGCAAAACAAACTGTCCTTTGCCATTAACTGTTGATATATCCATCGATTGGAAAATTTCTTTGGAAGTATTTCCCACATAGTTTGCAAGGTCGCCATCATAACTATCCCACCACCAGCGCCATGATACTTTGTAAATATCAACCTTCAAATGGCTTTTAGATACAGGGTTTCCGTCTCCATCCACAGTCGCAACTTTAATAATATGATTGGTATCCGTCACGAGCATACCTGTGAACTTATTGCCTTCAGGCACTTTGATGCCGACATAAGAAGTATAAGGAGAATAAGGAATTGAAAACTGGTCAACACTGAATGCTCCGCCTTGCTCGAATACACGCACTTTAAAGCTAGCACGCAACATACCAGGGGCTGCATTTTTAACATTAATATTTGGTTTAACTATCGCTGTCCCTTTATCATTCGTTGTTCCGTCAAAAATTGTCTGTGCATCCGACGAATAACTTCTTGCAGGATCATCAAATACAAAGTCGTCAAACTTTTTAAATGCAGTATGCATCTGGCTTAACGTAACATCAACTTTTGCAACCAGGTTTTTTGCTATTGCACCTGCTAACCATTTAACTTCAAGTGTTCCGGCAGCATCTTTTTTTGTTACCAGTAACTTTTCCGTTTTAAAATCAAGATTAATTTTTAATCTGTTCGGCATTATTGTTTCAATCTTTATTGATTTGGAAAACAAGGCGCCGCCAACTCTTACATTTGCAGTCCAGTTTCCTGTCGGCGAATTTCTGTCCGTTGTTACCGGGAAGGTATAGAAGCCATTAAGTCCGGTTGTCTTCACCATCTTCTTGTATATCTGTCCTTGTGGATTAAGCAATTCGAACTCTACAGGATGTGTTTTCGGTAACGAATTTAATTTGTCCTCAAGTATAAAAGAAAGGAAGAGGGTGTCGCCAGGCCGCCATACACCGCGTTCTCCATATATAAATCCTTTGATTCCTTTTTGCACCACTTCTCCCGAAACATCAAACGCACTTAACGAAAGTGAGGAGCCATCATCGAATTTTAAGTATCCTCTCTGGCTACCGCTTTTCACAACCATTATAAACGGTTTCTTTTTAAACACCATAGCACACATGCCTTCACTATTGGTTTGCAGACTTTTTAATAACTGCAGTTGAAAGTCATATAACTCAATTGTTGCACCGGCAACAGGTTTGGTGGTAACTAAATTAGTAACCACAAAATTCATTGAACCGTCAGTCCCGCGTTTTGCAATTATTCCCAAATCAGAAGCAAGTATGTTTCTGCTTACTTCCCTCTGATGGTAGTAAGAAGAAGAGCAAGGGTTGTCCCGATTTTCATAATTATAATTGTAATATTCATAATCATTATCATAATAATCTCCGTAATAATCCCAGTCTTTCTCCTCGTTATCGGCATATCGTGTATCCTGATTCTGCTCGTCTTCCCCTGATTTCTCCGCTTCTCCTTTAACTGCTTCGGTACATTTATAAGTTGAATATTGCTTTTTGAAACTTATAATAATTTTATAAATAGCACCCGGTTCTGTTTTTATTAGTTGAGCCAAATCAAATGAATACGTGTTCCATCTGCCTAAGTCAGAAATGTTTTTATCATTAAGCTGAATTGTTTTTTTTAATAAAACTTTCCCCACACGTCTTAACTCACGGTCACCATCAAGATTATTTACCTGAAGAAACTGTGGAATATTCTTTTCATAAATCTTTAATATTTTTAAATCAATAGCTTTCAAACTCACAGCCTTGAAGGGAAATATCAAACCATTTGAATTTGGAAGTATTACACCTTTGCCTATTAGTTGTACTTCAGGTTTTAATTCCTCGAACAAAATTTCCATTACATAACGTTCTTTTAACGGCATGCCAAGAATATTCTTAATGCCTAATTCAGCAGTAATGGTGCGTTCTCCCACTTGTCGCATCTGCGGATAAACCCGTATTTCATTTCCTTCAATAATGTATTTTAATGAAGAACCTTCACTCAAAGTTATTAATCCGTCCAGTGTTTGATTTTCCAATACAGGATCCGAGAAATGAAGTATGGCGTACTGTTCAGGACTTTGAATAACATTAACATCTATGACTTTAAAATCGCCGAGAGCAGGGATTTGTATTGTTTTATTTCCTTTTGTTTCAACATCAATCGGCTTTCCATCCCAGTTTATTTCAACTGTTCCTGCTTTTTCTGCTCGTTCAATTCCTTCAACAGAAAACCGGTGAGTTGTTTTGTTCGATTCATGAGTCCATCTAACAGCAAGTGTTTTGCCGTTTTGAACAACAGTAACTATTTTTTCTATTAACTTGGGGTCAGCAACATCAGCAGTAGATAGTGTTCCATCAAGTCGTTGTGTGCGCAGTGTTTTCTTATCCGTTGTAGTGATACCGTCAACAGACACTTCAAACGATTGCTGCATGGTTTGAAAATCAAAATCAAATGTTTTAAATTCATCTGAAACTTTTATTATTTCCGACAAATAAAATTGTGCTTTATAATGTGTATTGCCTGGCAATGATTTTTCCGGTCGGAACTCAATCGTCCTGCTGTCAAGCCATACAGCAGTTCCTTTAATGGAAGGAGAGAAATCAAATAATGTTTTTGAAATTGGTTTTCCCACTTCAATAGACGTTTCAATTTCATTGGTTAATAAAATACGAATGGTTGATTCAGTAGAAATAATTCCTGAAGTGTATGCATTGATGTATGCAGTAAATGCAGGGTTTTCCTTTGTTTCAACAGTTCTGTTTTGTGTTTTAAAAAACACAGAAAATCCTATCATTGTGAGTACAACAAGTCCCACGATGAGCAAAATCAGTCTTTTTGACATTTGTTTAAGAAGTTTTTTGGGTTAGTGAATAGAGGTATATATTTCATAACAAATGTATATCAAAAAACATTCACTAATTAGTTTAACCAATAATAATTTATTTGATTATTGGTTAAATATAATCTGTCTAAACAAAGCTTGATTTTGGTTCTATTTAGGAAAAAGGGTGGATAAAACGTATCCAAGTGAAATTCTAAGAAGGATTGATCCTCTACAATGACAAATTACCTATCCAAAGCACTAATCTTTTTGGAAGGACTCAGTTTTAAAACAGAAAGAGTAAGTAAAAACTATGGTTTTTTAGTAGGAGTACCAGTTTCTCTTGGCTTCATGAGACTATTCATCGCCATCATTTCCTGCATAGTCCGTTGCATATTGTCGCTTGAACCGTCAAGGAAAATAACATTTCCCTTTCCATATTCAGCAAAGTTTTTAATAGCTTCTGTCCACATCGAAAATAGAATCACAGAAGTATCCAAATTTGCCTGCTCCATTTCTTTAGCTGCCTGACTCATACCTTTGGCCACTTCTTCGCGGAACAAAGCAACACCTTGCCCTCTAAGTTGAGCAGCTAAACGTTCTGCCTCAGCAGCAATCTTTATTGCGTTACCTTCAGCTTCAGCTGCTTTTGTTTTGGTAATCAGCAATGCCTGACCTTCGTTTTCGGCAGCAGCTTTCAAATTACTGGAAGCTACAACCTGCGCCATTGATTTAATGATAGTTTCATCAAAAGTAATGTCGTTCAATTGCAAATCTATCAAATGGTATCCCCATGTTTCAAGGGTCTTGTCAATTTGACCCTTTACGTCTTCAACAATTTCCCTACGCAATGAAAGTACTTCTGATTGCTTTTTAGTTGCTACAAAACCACGAATTGTTCCTTCAATTGTTCTTACCAATGCCTGCATCAAATTACGATCATCAATAAATTTGAAAGCAACATTTTTAATGCTTTCCTCATTCGTGTTGATAACCGCATAAAGCAACATGGCTTTAAAATAAACATTTGCCTGATCAATTGTTATTGCTTGAAACTCTAATTCAACAGAACGGTTTTGAATGGAAATACGTTTATAAATTGTTTCTATAAACGGGATTTTCATATTCAAGCCAGGTCCTATTATTCGTCGGTATTTACCGAAAACCGTAACCACACCTATTGAGCCCTGCGCTACTGTTACAAATGACAAGGAAATTAATAGTAATACTAATACTATAAAGATAATTGGGAATAAAGGTACCATGATATATATTTTAGATTGTGAGTCGCAAAAGTATTATAAATTAACGACTAAAAGATTTAATAGGGACATATTTAATAAAATAAGCTGTTGGTTTTGATTATAAAATCTTTTGATTACCTTTACAGCGTTTTAAAAAGCAAAATGGTTGCGTAGCTCAACTGAATAGAGCGTCTGACTACGGATCAGAAGGCTAGGGGTTTGAATCCCTTCGCGACCAC
>CAIQBY010000312.1 GCA_903870175.1 uncultured Bacteroidota bacterium | reverse complement strand
CTCATAAATAATACTGCGCCCATATCTTTAATAAAGGAACAAAGATAAAGAGAAAACTAATCTGCTAATTTGATTTTATTTACCTTTGCCAAAATGGTAAATTCAAACAGGAAATCCCGCCCGTTATTTTGGTTTTATATTCTGGTAACTTATGTTATCATTCAGTTTTTCTGGTGGAGTTATTCGATGGTGAAACAGAATAATGAAATATCAAGATTAAAATCAGAGGTGAATGTGTTGAAAGGAGAATCGCTGAACGATGTGGTTGACAATGGAAACAAAATAAATGAATCGCTGCATCGCAGATGGATAATGATTGCAGGGGAAGGGAGCGTATTTGTATGTTTATTACTTCTCGGCATTTATCAGATTCGTAAATCATTTAATAAAGAAACGGCACTTGCCAATCAGCAAAAAAACTTCCTTCTTTCCGTTACTCACGAATTAAAATCGCCTATTGCTTCAGCAAAACTTCAGCTGCAAACTTTACAGAAAAGAGAATTGGACCGTGACAAACAAAAGGAAATTATTGCCAATGCAATCAATGATACCGACCGTTTGAATAATTTGGTGGAGAATATTCTGCTTGCAGCTAAAATTGAAAATAATGTTTTTACTTCTCATAAAGAGGAATATAATCTTTCGGAATATATTGCCGAGGGAATGAATCAGACCATTGAGTCTTTCCGTTATAAACAAAAAGTAGTGCTCGATATTGAACCGAATATATTTATGAAGATTGACCGGATGAGTTTTCCTTCCATCATTCTTAATTTATTTGAAAATGCAGTAAAATATTCTTCGGGAAATTCAACAATTACAGTGGGTTTGAAAAAACAAAATCAGAAAATACTATTATCAGTTGCTGATGAAGGATTGGGAATTACTGATGAGGAAAAGAAATATATATTCAAGAAATTTTATAGAATAGGCAGTGAGGAAACACGCAAAACTAAAGGAACCGGGCTTGGTTTGTTTATCGTTGATTTTTTGGTAAAACAGCATAATGGAATAATTTCGGTACGAAACAATGTGCCGAAAGGAACAATATTTGAAGTAGAATTTAATAGTTAGATAATAATTTACAGAATGAAAAAAGTAGCATTAATTATATTGGATGGTTGGGGAATTGGCGATGGTTCGAAGTCGGATGCGATAGCGAATGCAAGCACACCTTTTGTTGACAGTTTGTTTAAAAATTATCCACACAGCAGGTTGCTTACTTCGGGAAATAATGTTGGGTTGCCAGATGGACAGATGGGAAACAGTGAAGTTGGTCACCTCAACATTGGTGCAGGAAGAATTGTGTATCAGGATTTGGAATTGATAAACAAAGCGATTCGTGAAAAAACAATTGATACCAATCCTACGCTGCTAAAGGCTTTTGAATATGCGAAACAAAATAATAAAGCTGTTCACTTTATGGGCTTGGTTTCCGAAGGTGGCGTACATTCTTCGCAGGCGCATTTGCATTATCTATGCGACATGGCGAAAGCCAATGGTTTATCAAATGTATTTATCCATGCTTTTACAGACGGCCGGGATACCGACCCTAAAAGCGGATTGGGATATATGAAGAATCTGGAGGAACATTTGAAAACTTCCACAGGCAAAGTTGCTTCTGTTTGTGGGCGTTATTATGCGATGGACAGGGACAAACGCTGGGAACGCGTGAAAATAGCTTATGATTTATTGGTGAATGGAACTGGTAAAAAAGCAACAAATAGTTTGGCAGGGATCGAGCAGTCGTACGCTGAAAATGTAACCGATGAATTTATCAAACCTATTGTAATTACTGATGATGCAGGCAATGCTATTGGAACAATAAAGGAAAATGATGTAGTAATTTGTTTTAATTTCCGCACTGACAGGTGTCGTGAAATAACGCAGGTACTTACTCAGCAAAATATGCCTGAACAAGGCATGAATACACTGCCTTTGTATTATGTTACGATGACGAATTACGACCATACGTTCAGGAATGTTCATCTGGTTTACGACAAGGACAATCTAGAAAATACGCTGGGCGAAGTGCTGGAGAAAGCAGGGAAAACACAGATTCGTATTGCCGAAACGGAAAAATATCCTCATGTTACTTTCTTCTTTTCAGGAGGGCGCGAAAAGGAATTTATCGGTGAAAAAAGAATTATGATTCCTTCGCAAAAGGTTGCTACTTATGATTTGAAACCGGAAATGAGTGCTGTGGAAGTGACCGATGCAATAGTTCCTGAATTATTAAAAGGAGATACTGATTTTATTTGCCTGAACTTTGCAAATGCCGATATGGTGGGGCATACAGGCGATTATAAAGCTGTAACCAAGGCAATAGAAACAGTGGATGCCTGTGCTAAAAGAGTAATTGAAGCAGGTTTGAAAACAGGTTATTCATTTATTATTATCGCTGACCATGGCAATGCCGATTTTATGATTAATGCCGATGGCTCACCCAATACTGCTCATTCCACCAACCCGGTGCCTTGTATTTTAATTGACACAGATTATAAAAAAGTGAATGACGGAAAACTTGCCGACATTGCTCCTACTATTTTAAAAATAATGCATCTTGATATTCCAAAAGAAATGGATGGGAAGGTGCTGGTTGATTAGTCATTAATTTATTGTTTTTTTAGTAAAGAGGGATAACGGCAGTTGTTCCTCTTTTTGTTTGAACATAAGAATTTGCTTCAGGAGTTAAGTCAAATGATGAAGTTTCGATGAAATAGCACAAAAAGTAGCAAAGGAGACGTAAATCTACTCTAGGCTCTAGCGGGCAGTAGATTCACTCGAGTGTGGAGCAGAAGCACTCAAGCGTAGATTAGCTTTTAGGTTAATTATATTGCCTTCTTAAAAGGTATAACTTTAGTAATAAAAAAACCTCCTTACAAATAAATGTAAGGAGGTTTTTTGTTCTTATCGTTTTTAATGACAAACTTATGCTTTCACGTTTGCACGAATAATATTTAAAGCACCACCGGCTTTAAACCATTCTATCTGCTGGTCATTATATGTATGATTCACTTTTATTTCGTCCTTGCTTCCATCGCTATGATGTAATATGACAGTTAATGGAGTGTTGGCGGCAAAAGTAGTCAAGCCGATAATATCAATAGTATCATCTTCTTTTATTTTATCATAATCCGCTTTGTCAGCGAAAGTCAAACCAAGCATACCTTGTTTTTTCAAATTAGTTTCGTGAATACGTGCAAAAGATTTTACCAGTACTGCACGAACACCTAAGTGACGAGGCTCCATAGCAGCGTGCTCTCTGGAAGAACCTTCGCCATAATTTTCATCTCCTACCACAATAGAACCAATTCCCTGCGCTTTATAAGCACGTTGTACTTTCGGTACCGATTCATACGTTCCGGTCAATTGATTTTTTACACAATCTGTTTTTTCATTGAAGAAATTAACAGCACCAATCAACATGTTATTCGAAATATTATCCAGGTGACCGCGATATTTCAACCATGGACCAGCCATAGAAATATGGTCGGTAGTACATTTTCCTTTTGCTTTAATAAGCAGTTTCAAACCTTTCAAATCAACACCTTCCCAGGCAGAAAATGGGTCAAGTAACTGCAATCTATCAGAAGTAGGAGAAACAAGAATATTCACTTTGCTTCCGTCAGCGGCCGGTGCCTGATAGCCTGGATCATCAACAGCAAAGCCTTTTGTAGGCAACTCATCGCCACTTGGCGCATCCAGTTTTACCTTCTCGCCTTTTTCATTTGTCAAATAATCGGTAAGCGGATTAAAAGTCAAGTCGCCCGCAATTGCCATTGCAGTAACTATTTCGGGAGATGCAACAAATGCATACGTATTTGGATTTCCATCTGCACGCTTCGCAAAATTTCTATTAAATGAATGGATTATGGTATTCTTTTCCTGCTTCTCAGCCCCCATTCTGTCCCACATTCCTATACAAGGACCGCAGGCATTCGTAAATACTTTAGCACCAATTTGATCAAACACATCAAGAAAACCATCACGTTTAATAGTAAATCGTATTTGTTCCGAGCCTGGATTAATTAAGTATTCAGATTTCGCTTTTAAGTTTTTAGAAGAAACTTGCTTTGCCAAACTAACAGCACGTGAAATATCTTCGTAAGAAGAATTAGTACATGAACCCAACAAGCCAACAGAAATTTTCAAAGGCCAGCCATTTTTAATAGCTGCATCTTTCAATTGAGAAATAGGAGTTGCCAAATCCGGAGTAAAAGGACCATTAACATGAGGTTCCAAGGTATTCAAATCAATTTCTATTACCTGATCAAAATATTCATTTGGGTTAGCATACACTTCTGCATCAGCAGTTAAATGTTGTTTAACAGTATCTGCCAAAGCGGCTACATCAGCACGTCCCGTTGCTTTTAAGTAACGCGACATTGAATCATCATAACCGAAAGTAGATGTTGTAGCACCAATCTCGGCACCCATATTGCAAATTGTTCCTTTGCCGGTACAGCTTATTGATTTGGCGCCTTCACCAAAATATTCAACCACAGCACCTGTTCCACCTTTCACGGTTAAAATTCCTGCAACCTTTAATATCACATCCTTCGGAGCAGTCCAGCCGTTTAGTTTACCTGTTAATTTAACACCGATAAGTTTGGGCATTTTTAATTCCCAAGCCAATCCTGCCATCACATCACAGGCATCGGCACCGCCAACACCAATTGCTATCATTCCCAAACCGCCTGCATTTACAGTATGCGAATCAGTGCCAATCATCATTCCACCAGGGAAAGCATAGTTTTCCAATACTACCTGATGAATAATTCCCGCACCCGGTTTCCAGAAACCGATTCCATATTTATTGGAAACAGAACCTAAGAAATCAAACACTTCCTTACTTTCATTATTTGCAAAAGCTAAATCTTCGTTCGCTCCGTTCTTCGCTGTTATCAGGTGATCACAATGAACTGTGGAGGGAACTGCAACCTTCGGGCGACCAGCCTGCATAAACTGTAATAATGCCATTTGTGCTGTAGCATCCTGCATTGCTACTCTATCTGGGGTAAAATCAACATACGATTTTCCTCTTCCAAAATTTTCTGCCTTTTGGTCTTTATGCAAATGCGCATACAATATTTTTTCTGTTAATGTGAGCGGACGACCAACTAATTTGCGCGCTGCCTCTACTTTATCAGGGAGATTTTTATAAACTTCCTTGATCATTTCAATGTCAAATGCCATTTTGTTTTTCTGTAATTTTAAATTATTAAATATATGTAATTCGTTTTGTTATTTGTCTTCCGAATCTTCTTCCTTTTTCTCTTCAGGAACTTCCTTTGGTTGGTCATCTTTAGCACCATGTTCCATCAAGTAATTGATGATAGAAACACCACCTTTTGCTTCCGCAATTTTTAAAGGGGTATCGCCAAAATCATTTTTTGCATTAATATCAAGTCCATTTTCTACCAGATACATCACTAAATCTAATTTTAATCCCCGACATGCAGCATGCAAAAGACTATTTCCGCCATCATCTTTCTCATCAATTTTACAACCGTTTTTTAAAAAGAATTTGATAATCTCCATATCCGGTGCATCTTCTTTACCCTTCGCTTTCTGCGAAGACGCAAAAGTAGCTGCTTTATGCAAAGGGAACATATTAGTGTATTTTGCCCCTTTATCAACCAATAGTTTTACCACACTTGTTTGCGAATTTACTATCGCTACCTGAAGCGGAGCGCTTGATAATATCTGACCTTCATTATTTATTAGGTCAGGATTCTTTTTGATAGCAATATCTACCATATCTGCTCTTCCTTCTTTTACATAATCCAAAAACTTTTTGTCGTCAAAGAAGGAAATTTCTACAATCTGTTTTGAAGTATCTTTTACATCAATTGTAGTTCTGAATGAAGCTGTATTTTTTTTATCTGCAGGAGAGGCTTCGATGTTATTTATTCCGTATGTAAGCCAAACAACGCTTTGAGTATAAGCTTTTACATTGACAAGTTTTGCCGCACCGTTCACCTTCACAACACAGTCCAAATCGGCTGCGATAATTCCTCTTGCTTTAATGTTTTTTGTATTTGCCGGCACACTGGTTTTAGAAGCAGGTGTTCCTTTCACATTGGTCGCATTGCCCTTAGGTTTTTGCGCAAACGTACTATTTACAATAAGTGCAATAAACAGTATAGTAAAAAAGAAATGTTTTATAATAAAGTATTTTTTTCCCATAGGGTCGTTATTTTTTTTCGACCTAAAAGTACGTTATTCTTGGCAGCTACGAATCATTTTTGGGAAAATTATTTCAACTTATTAGTACTTAAAATTTGCCTTTCCTATAAATCCAATTAGTTTTCTAATTTTGCACTCTATACAATTTGCAGATGGCTTCGTTTATCAAAGAGAATATTAAAATATCATTAGGAGCTATTCGCAGTCAGCTTTTACGTACAATTCTTACTGCTTTAATTATTTCAATCGGGATAATGGCTTTGGTTGGAATTCTTACTTCTATAGATGCCATTAAGTCCTCTATTAATAGTAATTTCACTAATATGGGAACCAATACGTTTACTATTCGTAATCGTGAAATGAGTATTCACATTGGTGAAAATGGAAGGAAAGCAAAACATTTCAGAAGTATTACATATGAGGAAGCAACCCGTTTCGCACGTGAATATTCTTTCCCTGCCGTCCCTTCTGTTTCTACAAGAGCATCAGGTGCAGGTGTTATGAAATATGAATCAAAAAAAACAAACCCTAACATTCAGGTTTTTGGCGGGGATGAAAATTACATGGCAACTTCAGGTTATGAAATTGAAAAGGGAAGAAACTTTTCGGCACAAGAAGCCCTTTACGGAAGTCATGTGGTAATACTTGGCAAGGATGTAGTTAATGCTTTGTTTTCTTCTAAAGATGACCCAATTGATAAAGTAATAACCATTGGTAGCGGCAAATATAAAGTGGTTGGCATTTTAAAATCAAAAGGAAACAGTGCTGGTTTTGGCGGTGATAAAGTAGGGATATTGCCTTTAAACAATGTTCGTGAATATTTTTCGATGCCGAACATGACTTTTACAATTAATGTTATGGTAACAAATCAGCAACTAATGGATATGGCTATAAATGAAGCTACAGGAGTTTTCAGGATTATACGAAATGTAAAACTTGGAGAAGACAATAATTTTGAAGTTACAAAAAGTGATAATCTCGCTAATTTATTAATTGATAATATCCAGAAAGTAACGGCTGGAGCTACGCTTATTGGAATTATAACTTTGCTTGGAGCGGCCATTGGATTAATGAACATTATGCTTGTTTCAGTTACAGAACGTACACGTGAAATAGGAATTCGAAAAGCAATAGGTGCAACAAAAAAAGTAATACGAAGTCAGTTTTTAGTAGAAGCAATAGTGATATGTCAAATAGGGGGAATAATGGGAATTATCTTCGGAATAATTATCGGTAACCTTATTTCATTTCAATTGGGTGTTGGATTTATTATTCCCTGGTTTTGGATAATAAGTGGGATTATCCTTTGCATGATTGTAGGTTTGATTTCCGGTATTTATCCTGCCGCAAAAGCCGCTCGTTTAGATCCTATTGAAGCTTTGAGGTTTGAATAAACCATGAATAGACGCAAATTTTTGTGCCCTACTATTCCTTATTCTTACTGTCTATTATAATAGTTACAGGTCCGTCATTCAGCAGATTTATTTTCATGTCGGCACCAAACTCACCTGTTTGTATTGATTTCCCTAAATCAGTTTCCAATTGAACTATCATCTTTTCATACATCGGAATTGCACTTTCAGGTTTTGCCGCTTTTATATAAGATGGCCTGTTTCCCTTTTTTGTTGAAGCATGTAGAGTAAATTGCGACACCAATATCACATCTCCATCGCAATCTTTCACAGAAATATTCATCACCTCATTCTCGTCATTAAATATTCTAAGGTTTACAATTTTAGAACTCAGCCACACAATATCTTCCTGTGTATCTGCATCCTCAATACCAATTAATACAAGCAATCCCAGACCAATAGAACTTTTTATGTTTCCATCAATTGTAACAGATGCATTACTTACTCTTTGAATTACTGCCTTCATTTTATTAATTACAAATTGTAAATTGACAGATTGCAAATTGGAGACTATTGAAATTTGTCAATCTGTAATCTGCCAATCTATTATTATTCATAAGTAACTTCAAGTTCTTCCCCATTCATTATCCCCAAATAACTATTATATCTTGATGCGGCTATTTCTCCTCTCTCAACAGCTGCTATTACAGCACATTTAGGCTCGTTGAGGTGGAGGCAGTTATTAAATTTACAATCATTTCGTATTGCTCTCATTTCGGGGAAATAATCTGAAATCTCTTCTTTCTCCATATCTACAAGTCCCAGCTCTTTAATGCCTGGCGTATCAATTATAAATCCGCCATAGCTTAATGTATGCATTTCCGCAAATGTTGTTGTATGTTTCCCTTTATTATAAGCATCTGAAATTTCGCCTATCCGCAAATCAAGGTTTGCATCCATTGCATTTATCAACGTAGATTTGCCTACTCCAGAATGCCCCGAAATCAGTGTGGTTTTATCCTTTGTTAATTCCCTTAACACATCAAGCTGTATATTTTTTTTTGCCGAAACCTTATAACATTTATAACCTATTTTTTCGTACACACTTATAAATTCATCCACATTTAGCATCGTTTCCGGATCATCAAACAAATCTATTTTATTAAAAATAATACTTGCCGGAATATGATATGCTTCAGCCGTAAGCAGGAATCTGTCAATAAAGCCGGTAGAAGTACGAGGCATTGCAAGTGTAACAATCAAAAAAGCCTGATCCATATTTGCAGCAATGATATGAGACTGCTTCGACAAGTTAATGGATTTGCGGATAATATAATTTTTACGCTCGCCTATGGCATGTATTACGCCTTTGCCGTCATCTTCCATTTCAAATTCCACTTTATCGCCTACGGCAATTGGATTGGTAGTCTTTATATCTTTTGTTCTAAAAAGCCCTTTAATACGACATTCTATTACTTTCTCCTCCTCCGACAAAACAATATACCAGCTTCCTGTCGATTTTATTACTACTCCTTTCAATTTCCTTCCTTATTTTAGTGATTATAATCACCGTCAAATTTATCAAAAAGAAGTAACTTTGCACGAATAAATAATAAATTCTAATATTTAAATAATATCAATATGAAAAAATATCTTTTAATACTGCTTAGTATTGCTTCCAGTTTCTGCTATTCGCAAACTGCTGCACCATCAGTTATAACAAATGTTTCCGCCGAAGACTTTCAAAAATTATCCTCTGCAGATAAAAACAGTATGATAATAGATTTGCGTACCGATGACGAATTATCAAAAAAAGGATTTATCAAAGGAGCCATACAAATTGATTGGCTTGCAAAAGATAACGAACAAAAAATCGACAAACTCGATAAAAATAAAACATACTATATATATTGCGCCTCAGGAGGTCGAAGTGGCGAATGTGCCGAATATATGGAAAAACATAAATTTAAAAAGGTTGTTAATCTTTCAAAAGGATTTACCGGATGGGCTGCCAAAGGGTTGCCAATAGAAAAGAAATAACGTATCAACAAGCAACTGCTTAAAATAAAAAACTCTTTATATTATTTTGTAAAGAGTTTTTTTCTAAAGTAAGTACATCTTACTTATTAATACTTCAATAAAATTAAAAATCATCACATCCACCATTTTCCTGAAATCCCCCCTCACATCCATTTTCCTTCTTTTTACTGCAAAACACCTTAAAATTATTATCGACCTGTAAATCGCATTAATGAAGGTTTTTTACGATTCCAACTTTCTAGCATAGGTTTAATGGAAAGAAAACACGTATGCTAAACTTCAAGCATACGTATAATAAAAAGAAAAAACCTATGCTAACTTTCCAGCATACACTTAATGGAAAGAAAATGCCTATGCGAAGTTTCTAGCATACGTATAATGGAAAGAAAATACCTATGCTAACTTTCCAGCATACACTTAATGGAAAGAAAATGCCTATGCGAAGTTTCTAGCATACGTATAATGAAAAGAAAATACCTATGCTAACTTTCCAACATACGTATAATGGAAAGAAAATACCTATGCTAACTTTCCAGCATACACTTAATGGAAAGAAAATGCCTATGCTAACTTTCAGGCATATACTTAATGGAAGTTTTAAGCCTATTCCAACTTTCTGGAAAGTACTTTTACAAAATATTCCAAATTTGTTTTTTTCATAGAATATGCCAAAAAGAAGCGAAAAAGAATGTTTTTGGAAATTCTAAAGAATAAGGATAGATTATTCCCTACTTATTAATAACACCCATATCTTTTACGCTAACATCAAAATGATGAACATAATCAAACTTCAACCGCTTAATATCTTTTCTCTCCAAATCATTCAACGAGCCTCGCCAATACCCCAAAAAATCATCTTTCGATAAATAATCATGGTCCCAAACTCCAAATCCTACACTGTCATTAGCATAGTAATGATATAAATTAAACGTATCATGCGCAGTATACTTATCTGTTGATGGTTCAAATGGTGTTTGTACATAATAATTTCCTATCGGATAATATATATTCCAGTAAATATCAGGATAACTGCTGTTCCAAATCGTATTATCCATTCCTGCAGGAGTCCAGGCAGAATCATTCCTTAGGACTAACCCTTTGCCAATCACGATACTCTTAAATATATCAGGCACATTCAATTCGAACTTTACACGAGCGTTTATCAATGGCAGCTTCGCAATCACATGCACTAATAAATATTTATTATCCGTCTTTTTCACTTCCTTTTCATCTGTAAAAGTAGTTTGTGATATTCTCATTTCAATGGTTTGTTTTCCTCTTTTCAAGTTATGAAACACATAAAATGGAAGCTCAAATAATATATCATTTTCCTTTTTCAGATTAATTGTATCTGAAGGAACAGTCAGGTTTTTAGCGCTTTTCGAAGTATCTTTAAAATATCGAAATGTATTTTTCATTATTCTATAGTCAGATTGAATAAGTTTATTGTCACAATAAAAGTCAAATGTAAATGCTGTTTTAACCAGCGTATCATGATAAGTAGTATTTATAGGGAAAGGAAAGTTTTTAAATTCTTTTATTTTCACATTCACCCTGAGATTATTATTTATCGAGTCAATAAAGAAGGAAAAGTTATCTTTATTAAAGCAAGCCGAATTACTTATCACAGTGTTCGCAATTGGTTTCGGCGGTGAGCATTCTTCCTTTCTACCTCGCCTCTCACAACTATAAAGTCCAGAACAAACTAAAATTAAAATTAAAATTTTTTTAAAATTCATTTATCAAAGATAGACTATAAAAAGAAAAACCAACCTCTTTTGAGATTGGTTTTTCTTAAAACAAATTAGTAAAAATTAACTTACACAATTAGCTACCAAATATTCACGGTTCATGCGTGCAATATTTTCAAGTGAAATTCCTTTCGGGCATTCTACTTCGCAAGCACCAGTGTTAGTACAGCTTCCAAATCCTTCAGCATCCATTTGTGCAACCATATTTTTAACACGTGTAGTTGCTTCCACTTTCCCTTGAGGCAATAAAGCAAATTGAGAAACTTTTGCAGCCACGAATAACATTGCCGACGCATTTTTGCAGGTTGCTACACAAGCTCCACAACCTATACAAGCAGCAGCATTGAAGGAAGCATCCGCATCATCTTTTGGTATCGGTAAACAGTTTGCATCCTGTGCAGTACCTGTATTTACTGATATAAAACCACCTTTAGCCTGTATTCTTTCAAAGGAAGAACGGTCAACTGTCAAATCTTTAATAACAGGAAAAGCCTGTGCTCTCCATGGTTCCACCACAATAGTATCACCATCTTTAAAAGAACGCATGTGCAGTTGGCAAGTTGTAATTCCTGTTTTTGGACCATGTGCACGGCCATTGATAACCATGCTGCACATTCCACAAATCCCTTCTCTGCAATCGTGATCAAACACAATCGGGCTTTCATTTTTAGCAACAAGCTGTTCGTTCAACACATCAAACATTTCCAGAAACGACATATCAGGTGAAATGTCCTTTACAGGATAAGTAACTAATTGACCAGGTTCGCTTCCGCTGTTCTGACGCCATATCTTTAGCGTTAAATTCATATTTCCGTGACTCATATTTTTTATTCTTTGAGTATTATTTTAATTATTTATAACTTCTTTGGCTAGGGTGAACAACATCAAAAACTAATTCTTCTTTGTGTAATTCCCATTCATTATCCGGTTTGTTTTCCCAAACAGATACGTAAGAAAATTTGTCATCATTACGTTTTGCTTCTCCTTCTTCTGTTTGCGATTCCACTCTAAAGTGTCCTCCGCATGATTCGCTTCTGTTTAAAGCATCCATACACATTAATTCGCCCAGCTCAAGAAAATCAGCCACTCTGCATGCTTTTTCCAATTCAGGATTCATTTCATTTGGTTTGCCTGTAACACGTAAATCTTTCCAGAACTCTTCTCTCAATGCACGTATTTCCTGAATCGCTTCTTTCAAACCTTTTTCTTCACGAGCCATTCCACATTTATCCCACATTATTTTTCCAAGCTTTTTGTGGAAGTGGTCAACAGATTTATTTCCTTTGATTGCAAACAATTTATCAATTCGTTCCTGTACTTCTTTCTCAGTGGCAGCAAATGCTTCATGAGTTGTAGGAATAGGTTTCACAGCAATTTCTTTTGATAAATATGCTCCAATTGTATAAGGAATTACAAAGTACCCATCAGCCAAACCTTGCATCAATGCGGATGCTCCAAGACGATTGGCTCCATGATCAGAGAAGTTTGCTTCTCCCAAACAATACAATCCTTGAACTGTAGTCATCAAGTTGTAATCTACCCATAAACCACCCATTGTATAATGCACTGCAGGATAAATACGCATTGGAACTTCATACGGATTTTCACCGGTAATCTGTTCGTACATTGCAAATAAGTTACCGTATTTTTCTTCTATCACCTGTTTACCAAACTCTTTTATTTGTTGAGGAGACGGATTATCAATACTCATTTTCTTTGCCTGAGTTTTTCCGAAACGTTCTATAGCCGCTTTAAAATCAAGGAACACAGCCATCTTTGAAGCGCCTACTCCATAACCTTCATCACATCTTTCTTTTGCAGCACGTGATGCAACATCGCGTGGCACTAAGTTTCCGAAAGCAGGATATCTGCGTTCCAAATAATAATCTCTTTCTTCTTCAGGTATTTCATTTCCTTTTCTGGTATCTCCCTGTTTCTTCGGAACCCATATACGGCCATCGTTACGCAACGACTCACTCATCAAAGTAAGTTTTGATTGATGATCACCTGAAACAGGAATACAAGTAGGATGAATTTGTGTGAAGCAAGGATTTCCGAAGAAAGCTCCCTTCTTATGTGCCTTCCATGCTGCTGTTGCATTGCAACCCATTGCATTTGTAGAAAGATAAAATACGTTTCCGTAACCTCCTGTACATAATAATACAGCATGTCCGAAGTGACGTTCCAATTTACCTGTCACCATATCACGGGCAATGATACCGCGTGCTTTATCATCAATCTTTACAATGTCAAGCATCTCGTGACGTGTAAACATATCTACTGTTCCAAGTCCTATCTGACGTTGCAAAGCACTATAAGCACCCAACAATAATTGCTGACCTGTTTGTCCGGCAGCATAAAATGTACGCTGAACCTGAGTGCCGCCAAAAGAACGGTTACTCAACATACCGCCATATTCACGCGCCAAAGGAACTCCCTGAGCCACACACTGGTCAATAATATTATTACTTACTTCGGCCAAACGATATACGTTTGCTTCGCGAGCACGATAGTCGCCGCCTTTTACAGTATCATAAAATAAACGATAAACACTGTCGCCATCATTCTGATAGTTTTTTGCAGCATTGATACCACCTTGCGCAGCAATTGAATGTGCCCTTCTGGCAGAATCCTGATAACAAAATACTTTTACTTTGTAGCCAAGTTCAGCTAAAGATGCAGCTGCGGAAGCTCCGGCAAGTCCTGATCCGACAACAATTATTTCTAAATTTCTTTTGTTCGAAGGATTAACAAGCGCAACAGACGATTTGTACTTTGTCCATTTTTGCTCTAGCGTTCCTTCCGGAATTTTACTATCTAATTTTGACATATCTTATAAATTCTAAAGTTCAAATAAATTATAATCTCTTATTTTATTAATCCTAAATACAAAGTAATCGGCATCGAAGCGAATACTAGGCAGATTAATAAAGAATACCAAAAACCAAATGATTTAATAAAAGGTGTATATTTTTTGTGGTTCAATCCAAATGATTGGAATGCTGATTGAAAACCATGCAACAAGTGATAAAACAAGGAAACTATACCAAGTAAATAAACCACTAATATAATAGGATTGGCAAATACCTCTTTTAATTCCTCAAAGCTGTTTTGTTCTTTACCTGTGTAGACAGCGATTTTAGTTGGTACCCAGAAATTTGCCAAGTGTACTATTAAAAACATTAACAATAATGTACCCAATAATCCCATCGAGCGGGAATACCATTTACTGCTGACAGCCTGATTTTGCACGGCATATTTTTGAGGACGGGCTTTATTATTATGCATTATAATAATTAATGCCTGAACAATGTGGAGTATAATGCCTATAAACAGACCAACTTCCACTACCCTTATTATAATGTTGTGCGACATAAAGTGGGCAGCCATATTAAATGTTTCGCCACTGTCATTAAAATAAATGCAGGCATTGATACAAACATGTACCACTAAAAAGGAAATAAGGAACAAGCCGGTGAAGCCCATTATAAACTTTTTTCCTAAAGAAGATTTTAAAAAACTTGGTGATGAATTACTCATAATATTAGAAGATGTTATTAGTTCTGGGGAATAATTTTTTTCGCGGTGCAAATGTATAATTCCAAATGTTATCTACCAAGAAAATAACGAAATGAATTATCAAAACTTTGCTCCTTCGTATCAATTTAATTTGCACTTTTGAGGTTCTAATTTTCCTGAAAAATGAAATATACAGCCATTGATTCCAATTTATTTATAGAAAATCGTAAACGTTTTGCTGCACGATTAAAACCTAATTCGCTTGCTTTATTTGTAAGTAACGATATAATGCCTACCAATGCTGATGGTTCAATGGGCTTTGTTCAGAATTCAGATTTATTTTACTTAACAGGAGTGGATCAGGAACAAACTATTTTGCTTATTTATCCTGATGCAATTAACGGAACTCAGAAAGAAATTTTATTTGTAAGAGAAACCAGTGAAACCAGTGCAATATGGGAAGGAGCTAAGTTGAATAAAACTCAGGCAACACAAACTTCAGGTATTAAAAATGTCCAGTGGTTTCATCATTTTGACCAGGTGTTGCAATCAATAATATTTCAGGCTGAAAATATTTACCTCAATAGTAATGAGCATACCCGCAGATATATTGATGTTGAAACTGCTGAAATGCGTTTCAATAAAGCACTTACTGCAAAATATCCGCTTCATAAAGTGGAACGTTCTGCGCCAATTATGCATTCGTTGCGAGCAATTAAATCTTCATACGAAGTAGCATTAATTCAGCATGCGTGCAACATTACGGAAAAAGGATTCCGCAGATTATTAAAGTTTGTGAAGCCCGGAGTAATGGAGTACGAGATAGAAGCAGAGCTGATACATGAGTTTGTTCGCAACCGTTCACGCGGTTTTGCTTATGGTCCAATCATCGCATCGGGTGCGTCAGCATGTGTTTTGCACTATGTGGAGAATAATAAAGAATGTAAAGACGGCGATATAATTCTATTGGATGTGGCTGCTGAATACGGTAACTATGCAAGTGATTTAAGCCGCAGTATTCCTGTGAATGGCAGGTTTACAAAACGACAAAAAGATGTTTACAACGCTGTGCTTCGTATCATGAAAGCAGCAACGGCAATGCTTACAGTAGGTAATCTTATTCCTGAATATCATAAAGCTGTGGGATTATTAATGGAGAAAGAGATGGTTGATTTAGGTTTGTTGACGATGGATCAGATTAAAAATCAGAACCCTGATATGCCTGCGTACAAAAAGTATTTTATGCATGGTACTTCTCACTTTTTGGGATTGGATGTACATGATATCGGCGATTTCAACCGTAAACTGGAACATGGAATGGTGTTCACCTGCGAACCTGGAATTTATATTCCTGAAGAAAATTTAGGAATCCGTTTGGAAAATAATATCCTTGTAACCAAAGATGGGCCTAACGATTTGATGAAGAATATTCCGCTGGAAGCAGAGGAAATTGAGGAGTTAATGAATAGTTAATTGTTAAATCAGCAAATAATATAAATATGTTAAAGTTTGCTGAATTTAAAAAGATAAAAGTAAGGTATAGCGATACCGGGAAAGGCCGTGTGATAGTATTATTACACGGCTTTTTATGTTCGCATGAGATATGGGATGTGTTCAGCAAAAATCTTTCAAAGAAATTTCGGGTAATAGCAATTGATCTTCCCGGACACGGCGAAACGCCTTCTATTGGCTATTATCACAGTATGGAGCTGCTTGCACAAAGTGTGAAGGCGGTGCTTAATAAAGCAGGGGTAAGACGTTATATTATTGCCGGACATTCCATGGGAGGCTATGCAGCATTGGCTTTTGCAGAATTGTATCCCGAAAATGTAAGCGGGTTGTGTTTATTTAATTCCACTTCTTATGCCGATTCGGAAGAAAAGAAAAAAGACAGAGAACGGGTAATACGTCTTGTAAAGAAGGAACACAGGCATTATGTAGCCGAAGCAGTAATTACTTTATTTGCTCCTGAAAATGTTGCAAAACTAAAAAAGGAAGTAGATAAAGTAAAAGCAATTGCGGAAAAAGTTACCAAACAATCCATCATTAATAGTCTGGAAGGCATGAAGGAACGCAAGAGCAGAGATTTAATTTTAAAGTTTGCAGCGTATCCTGTTCTGTTTATTGTCGGCAAAAAAGATACGGTGATTGATTATGAAACAATGTATCCTCAAATGGGATTGTGCAAACACCCTTCGGTAGTGATGCTTGATAATGCAGGCCACATGGGGTTTTATGAAGCTCCAAAAGAAACATTAACAGGACTCAGGAAATTTGCTTCGCGATGTTTTGCTTTTAACAGTTCGGTGGAAAATTAGTTTATTAGTTTATTAGTCAACCTTTTTCAGGACTAGACAGTTGCAAAACTCACAAATAATTTGTTTCTTCCAAATCCTTTTGTCGTGTCAAGTTCATTGAATGTTTTCAAGATAGAAAATAGTTGGAGGCAATTAAAAAATAGTAGTGGGCAATTTATAATAATCAGTAGACAGATTAAAATAATCAGTGGGCAATTTTAAATAAGCTGTGGGCAGATTAAAAAAAGAAGAGGGCGGATTAAAATAAACAGAGGGCAATTTAAAATAATAAGAGGGCAGATTAAAAAAACAAGAGGCCGGATTAAAATAATAAGAGGGCGGATTAAAATAAATTGCCCTTAGCTAATATGCAGATGTTTTTTCACCTGCAAACGTTCATCCAAAATAAAAGTAACTCTGAATTACGATAGTTTGTTGGTGAAAACACCAACAACGGCAAAAAATATAATTGAAGACAAAGGAGGTTTTTGAGGTTTTAATTGTATTTCAGAGGTTTTGAGGTGTAAAAAGACTGTTTTTGGAAGAAAAGGAGGATGGAAATGGAATACTATATATAAGAAGTGGAAAAGGGAGCACGTTTATTTAATTTAATGACGACAATATACATGTTAGCTTTGCAAAGAATATTACTTCTGATAGTCTGATTAGAATGATTTTTGGTAAAAGAAAATTCACAAAGGAACTTTCCTCTGACTTTTAAATAAGACAAAATAAATAGATAAATATTTAATTCATAAAACTTCTTTAAGTTATTAATGATACTTTTGAATTAAAATTTCACACATGAAAACATTTGATGATTTAAAATTGAGGGTTAACGAATTAATAGACTTAGCTAATGAAATTATTATTAAAAAAAATGGAAATATTGATGTCAATGAAGAGCTACAAACACTAAAACACCAATCTGTTTCGTTTATTGCTAAAATTTATGGTAACAAACATAATATGTATGAAGGAATAGTGAGTAATTTTATTCCTTATAGATCTTTGCCAATTAATCCAGAATGTGCTGTATATTGTTTAGGTACCTTAAAGGCGGTGAAAGCTGAAATAGAAGGGGGCTGGTTAGATACTTTAAAAGGGGATATAATGAATGAGGCGTTTGATAGTTGGATGGAAATGGGTCAATATTTTTATAAAAAAGGGTATCATGATATGGCAGCGGTTATGTATGGAGGTGTTATTGAAGAACATTTAAGACAATTATGTAAATCAAAAGGAATTCCAATAATAAAAGAAAATAATAAATATTTTAGAGGAGCAGAGCTAAATGATAAGCTAAAGACAGAAGGCGTTTATACAGATACAACAAAAACACTTGTTACAAAAGTATTAACTATTAGAAATCACGCAACACACGCGGAGTATGATTTATATACAAAAGATGAAGTCAAACTTATGGAACGTGACGTAATTCATTTTATATCTGCTAATAGAATTTAATCTTGTTTGATATTGAAAGGACCCCATTAGCCTCTATGTTGAAGCATTGAAATGCACATTGAAGCTTCGAGGCATTTATAATAAGTAAGTTGCACTTACTATTTCGTTAAAACTCTATCCGATATCCGCCATACGGAAATAATCCAAGTTGATATTCCTTCTGAATACTTTGTGTGGTGGTATTATAAGTCTCCTCCAAAATATTTTGTGTATTGAAAATATTCTCAACAGTAATAAAAATAATCTGTGATGTTTTTTTACGGTTTGTTTTATACGAAAGCTTTACATCAAAGCGGGAATAATCTTTATATGTTTGCGTGAACGCTTCATTGTCAATAAAAATCTGTTTGTTCATCAGTTTTGATTTTTCCATATCTATTGGTGTGTAACGGTTCCCGCCGGCCTGTGTATATTTTAAATCAAGCGAAAGCGATTTGTTTTTATTCTTATCAAGCGGCAATTCATATCCTGCCAAGGCATTAAAAACATAGCCGCCATCATAACTTGTTTTATGCGTAACGCCATTGCTTCCTTTGTATTCCGAATTATAAAGAGAAGCTGTAGCAAGGAAATAAAAATGTTTGCTGAAGAATTTTTCTATAGTAAGTTCCACTCCATAATTAGTACCTGTTCCTTTATTAGTTAATGAATCAACCAGCGGAATTCCTTCCAATTGATTGCCCACATTGAGCATCGAGAAGGCTGTGCTTTCATTGGTCTGCACCGGAACATTGTATAAATACTGATAATAGGTCTCGAATTTTATACGAAAGTTTTTCGCGAAATTATAATCATACCCTAAAACTATGTGCTGACTTTTTGTTAAGTCAAGATTGCGATTGCTGTTGTAATAGCTATCGTTAATGGGGTTGTAGTT
>CAIQBY010000311.1 GCA_903870175.1 uncultured Bacteroidota bacterium | reverse complement strand
TGGAATTTTGTTACCGGTGATAAAAAACAATTGTCTGATCTGGCAAAAAACAGTTACATGTTTTATACATCGATACCAAATGGACATACCAACGATTCAGTAATTCATAATGAGAGATTGGTATTGGTAGATAGAGAAAAACATATTCGCGGATTTTATGACGGATCAAATATTAAAGAAGTAAATAACTTATTGGATGATATAAAAGTGCTCCTTGCAGAGTATTATATTATCGAGAACGAAAAGAAAAAATAACATGAACGACAAATTAGTTTTCCGAATAATACTAGGTGTTTCCATCTTTGTATTTATTACTGTAATTATATTGAACAAAAAAATATTACCAGTTCCGGATGTTATTCCCGATTTTGTTTTTCGGTTGCCTAAACTCAATGCATTGCTGAACGGCACTTGCAGCCTGTTGCTATTATTGTCGTTATACATGGTGCGTCAGGGGTTTATTGCTATTCATAAGAAGTTAAACATTATCACTTTTTGTTTATCATCGGCTTTTTTAGTTTCGTATATAATGTATCATTGGCTGGCAAAAGAAACTATTTTCCCATTGGATAATTCTTTGCGTCCGCTCTATTTAATCATTCTTATTTCTCATATAATTTTGGCAGCGGTTGTTTTGCCAATCATCTTATTATCTTTTTTTTATGGATTAAAAACCCAGCAGGAAGGTGGTGAGGTATATGTAAGCAAACACAAAAAGCTTACCCGCTGGAGTTTCCCAATCTGGTTATATGTCACTGTTACAGGAGTGGTGGTATATTTAATGATTTCTCCGTATTATAATTTTTAGTTGTATTTTTGTACTATAAAATGACGCATAGAAAATTTATACCATCTATTTCCATCTTCACTTTTGTTGTGATATGCAATATTAATTCCTTTTCACAATGTGCAATGTGCCGCACATCAGTTGAAAGCGATTTGAAATCAGGAGGCTCAATTGGAACAAATTTGAATACCGGTATTATTTATTTAATGCTGATTCCCTATATAGTATTAATGACGGGGGCATATTTCTTTTTTCGTAAACAGATAAATGCGAAAGTAAAGGAATGGAAGGATAAAAAATTTCCTGTCAAACAAGCTTAAAAAGCCCCTCACATCTCTGCTGGGAGCTTAAATTCTCTCCCTACCATATCATTACTTATAGCCAATCCGTTTGGGTTCTTCCTGTTCCACTTTTTGTTTATCCTTATCGAGCAAATAATTTATTGCTTCATAAACGTCTTTAAAATGTTTGTTGTATTTCTTTTCAAGTTGTTTTAATTTTAAAGTTAAATCTTTGTGAGACAGTGAATATTGTCTTATAAATACGAAGGCTCTCATTATCATTATGTTTACATCTATGGCTTTATCACTATTCAAAACTCCGCTTAACATTGCCAAACCTTGTTCGGTAAAAGCGTAAGGTGTGGTTGATATATTTCTCTTCTTTTGTGATGCGGTAACAGATTGTGACCGCATAGTTTCCCATTCTTTAACTGTAATACGAAACATAAAATCGTCGGGGAAACGTTTTATATTTCTTTTAACAGCTTGGTTCAACGCCTTTGTTTCTACTTCATATAATTCTGCAAGGTCAAAATCCAACATTACTTTTTGCCCTCTTATTTCATATATTTTGGTTTGAATATTTTGTATTTGCATAGCTTTATTTTTAACTCCATTTTGGTAGCGGGTAAAAGTATCATTAATAACGATGTACCCGCATAAATAAAAAACCTCCTTACATTTTTGTAAGGAGGTTTTTTGCTCTTTGTTTGGTGGTGGGACACCACCGAATAATCAGCACGAGTGGAAAAGACACTCGCGCTGGCGTGTGTTTAGTTTTATCTTATGATATAGCTATAATTGACTGTTGTTGGTTTGCTTTTGTAATATGCGGCTGCTACTTCTTTCATTGCATTAATTCTTTCTTTTTCTAATGCAACATTATCATTATAGACTTTCATTTTTAGATCCCACTGCTTTTTTTCTTCGACATTCACTTTCGCTTCGGCATTTTTTATTAATGATTGCCCTTCCTTAAAACACGAGGAGGAAGGGTCAATTCGACTTAATATTTCCAACGCTCCATTGTAATTAGTTGAAGCAAGTGAAGTTTTTGCTTCTTGTATTTGTTTAGCACATCTTTGATTTTGAAATGCTTTATAGGCTTCGATTGATTTGCCTTGAATTTTAGTATAACAACTAGTAACTTCCTCTGGAACAGTCATTAGAAGCCCTAATGCGTCTTCATATTTCTGCATCTTTATTAGCCCATCTGATTTTGAAATTATATCATCGCATTTGCTTTCATAATATTGAATTATTTTCGATTTCCCCGTTTCAATGAATGTTTTGAATTGATTATCATTTATAGGAATTTTGGATATTGAATTTGTAATTGCTGTTGTTTTAGCATTTCCACTTCCTTTAAGCTGCATACTTACAGAAGAAAATAAAACGTTGTTTTCAACCTGTTTAATAAATAAACTCAGTTCGCACGTTATTACAGTAATATTTTGCATCCCTCCTTCAACAACATTGCTTTCGTAAATTGCAAATTTAGGATAAATCACAAAATTATTATTGTATCCACTTGCTGCTATTCCTGATCCAGATACTATCTGAATGATTTTTGTTTCCAATTTGGAAAGTTGAGAAGCATCTAATCCATCAACGTTTTCTGGCATAATCACAGACAATGCGATTTTCCCTATATCAGATGTTGACTGCGCATATATAATGTATGTCACTATATTAAATACAAATATTAATAATATTTTTTTCATAATCATTGTTATTTAATGGTTATATAAATCGTACTTCCTTTAACATCCTTTTTCACATCAAGTGATAATGATTTAAGAAATTTATAAATTTCCAAAGCAAATTTATTTGGATTATAATTGATACCAGATAACTGGTCTTTTAAAGGGATGCGTACATCATCAAAAATCATTTTCAAATCAGTTGTTCCCTGAATATGATAATTATTTTTGAACGCATTTTTACCCATCCATTCTTCTAATTGGTCAGAAAGAGGAAGACCTGACGTCCCTAACTTATCTGAAGACATTGTGTATTGAGAACCTGCATCAAAACTAATGTCAATAATTACAGATTTCCCATTATTCACTATGTCTGTAAATTTTGTTTGCATTACATTCAGGAAATCTTCTGCAACACTTTCTACTGATTTTGAAGCCAATTTTCCAATATCGTCTGCATAAAATCTTCCACTTTCTCCAACTTTATTTGAAAGTGAATTGCCGGTTGAAGCTTCGTAACCGGTAAGGATAAGTTTAACTGATGTTCCCGATTGACCTTTATCTACTACTACTTCAGCTTGCACATATATGTCAGCTCCTGACATTTGAATAATTTGAGATTTAATATCTGTCTGATTATCGGAAGTAAAAGCATTATTATCCTTTGCTGCTTTCAGTTTTGCAGTGAAATCAACAGTAGTAAATCCTCTTCCGTCAAATGCTTCTTTAATTTTTGCAATTGCAATTCTGCGATTTACGTCAGCCTCAAGAATAGTACGTATATCTTCGCCTTCTTTTGTATAGGGAATTACCATTATTTTAGGTTGTACAGTTTTTATTTGTCCACCACTGCTAGTGGCAGTTGATTGTGAAACTAAAGAAAATGTTATGCAATTAAGTACTATAAGCAAGATAGTCGTTTGTTTTTTAATTTTTTTCATATCGTTTTATGTTTTAAAATCCGAATTTTCTTATTATTTGATTTTGTTCTAAATCCTTCCGCAAAGAATTATAATTTATTTTTATATCCAGCGAAACAAAAAACCCTCCTTTTACAGCTACAGGCTCAGAGTTAAAGGATGATGACATCATAAATTTATTATAATCACCTTGGTCAAGAAGTCTCTTAAAATATTCGCTGTATTTATTTTTTGCATCGTTTTCATTTTCAACCAAAGGGACATTTAAATCTGTACCGGGAAGTCCTTTAAATAACAATATATTAAATGCACTAAGTTGTGCATCTACCACAGCTAATTCTTTTTTTGAACCAAAACCTGAACTTCTTACAGTGATAGTACCTGAATCATCTTTATTAATAAATTCTACACTTGCAGAATAGTTTTGAGATTGAGGCTGCAATTTAGGGCTACAACATTGTAGCCCTAATACAACAACAATTATTAATATTTTTTTCATGATAATTATTCTTTAATTTTTGTAATTACTTGAATTTTTGATTTCGCGACAAATTTTGTATTGATATCAATTCCTCCATTATTAACATTACAAATCGAAAAATTTTCATCCTCTACTTTAGCTACTTGAAGTTCTCCTATTTCTTTTTTCCTTTGCATTTTTTTTCCATTAACATCAAGTTCAGATAATTCAACTACTTTAAATTTATCACCTTTTTTAATTCCGAATGATGATCCTCCTGCAATTAACACTTTTGTTGCACTTCCTTGACTATCCTTTTCTTGAATTTCGGCGATAGAAAATGTTATTGGAAAGTTCTTTGAAACAAATTTCTCTATTTCGGGTTCAACTCCTTGCAATGCTTTTTTAAAGGCATCATCAGTGCTGCCATTCCCTGCCAAGTTGCCTGTTCTTAACAAGGCTCCCCCTATAGATCCGGCAATTTGCCCCCCATGTCCTCCTCCTTTGGATTCAATTATATCACTCGATATTATTTGCCCTGATGCAACATCAATAACACTAAGATTTAAATTGAATTTGCAAACATGACCGTCATTCTGATAAGAGTTGAGCGCACTAGAAATAAGATACTGAGCTCCCATACTCTTACTTTGTTCAATTGTTTTTCCATCCATAAAATCTTCGGTTTTTTGCAATTGCTTTTCTTGTTTCAAGGCATCCATTTTATTTCTATCAACAAGAATAAATCTTTGAGTTTTTACAAAAGCAGAAGTTAATGCATCTGTTATAGCAACTGATTCATTTGAAGTTTGTTTAGAAGATTGAGTTACAGGCAATACACCAACAGTTATTTTTTCTTGTCCTCTAACAAAAGAACTTAACCCTCCTAAAAGGGCAATTGTAATTATTTTTTTCATTTTGTTTTTCGCGTAGTCGCCACGTTTAATTTTTTGTATTGGCTTTTGGTTATTACCTCGTTTTTTAGAGTGGGTTCTGAACTCCACTTTTTTCTTCAAAAAAAAGTCCCATTCTGCAAAGCAGAACAGGACTACTCTTTTTTAACCTAAAACCTATTTACTGTAACGCACTCACCGCCTCACTCCATTCGCCATTAAAATTGGCATTAATGCCTCTTTCGCGATAGAAATAACGAATGCCTTTCAGTACATCATCATCCACAAATTTGTTCTTTTTAGTAGTTTTAAAGTGCATGAATAACGTAGGGTCAATAGTAAGCACTTTAGCATCGGTGCCTGCTGCTTTTTCCCACTCGTAGGTGTCGGTATTTACCAAAGTGGTGCGCTCCAGTATAAACCCTTCGCCATCCACATCATCAATAATTTTAGAAATTACTCCTTTCATGGGAGCGGGTTGCGCCTGCCCTGCGGCACGCACTGCAACACCATACTCTGTAAGTTTTCCGGTATTATTCGCATAAATACCGTTTGCAAGGTTTTCCACCTGCGTTATCATTTTGTTTCCGGCAGGCGAAGCATCGCGCCCTGCTTTGTTTGCCTGTTTCAGCACATCCATAGCATCATCAATTGCCTGCTGGCGTTTTTGCAGAGCAATTACTTCAGTATCCACATCAATTCCCTGCAATGGTTGTCCTGTCCAGTCTGCATTATTATTGTTTATACCCTTACTCATTTTCTGTAGTCGGGTGATTATTGTATTTAAATATTTTACCATTTTATTGTTTTTTGTCTTAAAGCACTGTTTATTACTATTTTATATAATTATTGAGTTTCGGAATACCACTATTTTTAATTAAAATAGTGCTATTTGAAATCTAAATAGTGCTATTTAAAGTTTGAATAGTACTATTTAAAGTTTGAATAGTGGTATTGGAAATCTGAATACCGCTATTGAAACCTCCCAATAGTGGTATTGGAAATCTCAAAAGCACTGTTCGCTATCCCAATAAGTGGTATTGAAACCTTGAATACTGCTTTTCAGTTTTTGAAGAGTGGTATTGAAAGGTTGAATAGTGAAAATGGAATTTCGGAAAGTGGTATTGAAAATCCGAATTATGGAATGGAAGATATAAAATAAAAAATCCACACTATTATATATAAGTGTGGAAATCATAAAGAAAAATTTATTGAAGTTATACGCCTGCTCT
>CAIQBY010000310.1 GCA_903870175.1 uncultured Bacteroidota bacterium | reverse complement strand
CCTAGGTAAATTATCTTCTAGTGAACTCTCTAATTATAAAAAGATATTAAGAGAAATGATTGAATAATATTTCAATTCCGAGACACAAAAAAAACTCTTTACAAATGATGTAAAGAGTTTTTTTATTAATGTAATTTATATAAAAAGGAAATTATTTTTCAGCCAGTTTCTCCATCACTTCTTTGCTGACACCGGTGGAAGAATATCCGCCATCGTGATAAATATTTTGCATAGTTACCATGCGTGTTAAATCGGAAAACAAGGCAATACAGAAATCAGCGCATGATTCGGCAGAGGCATTTCCTAAAGGAGCAATTTTATCGGAGAAATCATAAAAATCTCCGAAGCCTTTGACACCGCTGCCTGCAGTAGTTTTGGTGGGAGATTGTGAAACAGTATTAATCCTTACTTTTTTATCGAGTCCATATTGATATCCGAAACTGCGGGCGATGGATTCGAGCA
The DNA here is from genome assembly GCA_903870175.1 of uncultured Bacteroidota bacterium. Lineage (GTDB taxonomy): Bacteria > Bacteroidota > Bacteroidia > 2-12-FULL-35-15 > 2-12-FULL-35-15 > 2-12-FULL-35-15. The sequence goes on along the minus strand of CAIQBY010000310.1, from coordinate 17,970 downwards.
TTGCTTTGATATCAGCCATATCGGTATAAAAAGGATAGGTGCGCTGTGCTGCCATATAACTAAGCGCAACCACAGAACCCCATTCGTTAATGGCATCCAGCTTTTTGGCAACGCTCAGCATTTTATGAAACGAAAGAGCAGAAACATCAATGCCTTTCATAAAATAATCGTAGTTCAATTCGGTATAAGGTATGTTCTTGCGGATGTTCACGCTCATGCCGATTGAATGAAGAACAAAATCCATTTTGCCGCCCAGTATTTCCTGCGACTTGGTAAATAAGTTAGTCAACTCATCAACATTGGTAGCATCGGCAGGAATAATTTCTGAATTTGTTTTTTCTGCCAATACTTTTATTTCTCCCATTCGCATGGCGATTGGTGCGTTTGTCAAAACAAATGTAGCTCCCTGCTCGTGCGCTTTTTCGGCTACTTTCCATGCAATCGAATTTTCATCCAATGCACCAGTAATTATTCCGCGTTTACCTTTTAATAAATTATATGACATATATTTTTATTGTTTTGAAATGTTTCAGATGGCAAATATACTAATAAGTTTAGGTTTTTAGGAGTTCTTTTGCATTGCTTATTGCGGCGGCAGTCGGGTTGCCTGTGCTCAGCATTTTTGCAATTTCATTCACACGTTCTTCGGCAGAAAGTTTCTTGATATTACTGAATGTTTTATTGTTTTTTTCTTCCTTGTAAACAAAAAGATGTGAGCTTCCTTTGCTCGCAATTTGAGGCAAATGTGTGATAGTAATTACCTGCATCGATTTTGCCATCTGCTGCATTATACTTCCTACTTTATCGGCAATATCGCCGGAAACTCCTGTATCTATTTCATCAAAAATAATTGTCGGCAAAGCAGTAAGCTGCGCAATCAGGGATTTAATACTGAGCATTAATCTCGACAACTCCCCACCCGACGCAACTTTATTCAACTCCTTAAAGTCGCTTCCTTTGTTGGCAGAGAAGAGAAAATTTATTTTATCCAGTCCGTTTTTTGTTATTAATTCCGATTCCGAATGTTCTATTTTAAGTTGCGCATTAGGCATGGATAAAGAGGATAGGAGGGAAGCTATTTCTTTTTCAATCTTGGGAATTACTTTTTTTCTATTGCCCGAAATCTTTTTTGCTGCTGTAAGCAATGTCTTTTCAAGAGTACTTAATTCTTTTTTTACTTTTTCAATTTCCATCTCAAGCGAACTGAAATCAAGCAGTTTGTTACTTAATTCGTCCTTGATGAAAATTAATTCTTCAATTGTTGTTACCTGATGTTTTTGTTCTAAACGATAAATTTCATTCAATCGGTTTGTCAGTTCTTCTATTCGTTTCGGGTCGTAAACAATATCCTGTTCTATACTTTCGAGCTCATTCGAAATGTCTTTCAATTCGATAAAAGAACTGTTTATACGCGAACTTAATTCATTTATTTCAGGTTTATATTTTGCAAAAGAAGCAAGTATAATTTTAATTTCATTTAAAGAAGAAAGCAAATTCATTTCGCCTCCATTTAATGCAAATGCTGCTTTCGAAAGATTTAATTTAATTTCTTCCGCATTATTTAATGTTTCCAGTTCCTTCTCTAATGTTGATTGTTCGCCTGCTTTCAGGTTTACATCTTCCAGTTCATTAAACTGAAATTGAAAATAATCCAAATCCTTTTTTGCCTGAGATTCCTTCTCGATTAATTCTGTTAAGTGCTTTTCAATAATTTTAAATTGTTTGAAAGTTGCTGTATATTCATCAAGTAAATCCGGATGATTTGCAAACGCATCAACTGCGGATAGCTGAAATTCAGAAGCATTCAAATCAAGCGTTTCGTGCTGAGAATGAATGTCAATCAGGTGAGAAGCAAGTTCTTTTAACTGACCAAGAGTTACGGGTGTATCATTAATAAAAGCGCGTGATTTACCTTCCGGATTTATTTCTCTTCGGATAGAAGTTTGTGCTTCATAATCCAATTCATATTCCTTAAAAAAATCTTTAAGCGAGTAACCTTTAATATTAAATGAAACTTCAATAATGCATTTCTTTGTCTTGTCCTGCAATGATAACGCATCTGCCCGATTACCGGCAATCAAACCCAGTGCACCAAGAAGAATAGATTTTCCTGCGCCTGTTTCACCTGTAATAATGGTCAATCCATTGGAAAAGTCAACTTCCAGTTTATCTATTAAAGCATAATTTTGAACAGATAAATGATTTAACATAGATTAAAAATAGAGAATGAAGTTATTTTATTGTGAAGTTAAAATCTTCTGATATTTATTGCTGTTGGTAGGGTCAATATCATTTAGAACAAGAATGATTTTAGGCTTTTCTTCAGGTAATCCACCGGAAAAAATATTTATCAACTCCTCCGATTTAGCAATAAAAAACACTTGCAAGTTGAATGATAATGGTTTCACTTCATGCACCTTTCTTAACGATTCAATACTCTCCAGAATTACAGATCTTCCTGCATCTTTATTGTCAACCATTACATCCAAACCTTTTCTGTGATAATTATACATACACTCTCTGATTGGAACAAAAGAAGCATCCAGCATATTATTAATTAACCAATATCTATTTTTGGTGCCATCAAAAGCTTTCCATCCTTTTTCTGCTGCGTTCTGCGCATTGTTTACAATCGCAAGTGCTTTTTGAAGATAGGGTGTACCGCCATTTAATGCGAAAGAATCATAATCGAGACCAATAATTAAGTTCGCATAAAAGCCCATAACTGAAGTGAGATTCGTGATAAAAGTATTTTCAGAAAAATCGAGAGGCTGTCCTTCAAGGTAATTAAACGAAAAATCTTTATCTTCATAATTGAATAAAACGGAATTATAAGAAGATTTATAAACTGGTCTTCTGGCTTGAATCTGAATAGATGCAGTAAATGCATCAGTTGTCGGTCGGTCGGAAATCTTAATTAAAATGTTGCAATCAATACGTTCTTCAGTTTTAAAAACATCGCTTGTCCATTTCCTGTTATTCATAAATTCATACAAAGCAGTTTTCATGGATTCATAAACGTGTTTATCCGAACCCTGCACCTGATCTGAATTTACATCTACTTTGCAATTTAACTCCTGTGCATAATAAGAATTGATAACTAAAGAGAATAGAATTAAAAGGCTTATTTTTTTCACTGGCTAATGCTATTTATTTTTTGATTTTAATTTTAGAATTTCTGCAATAATATCTTTTGCAACTTCTGACTTATTCTTTAACTCAAAATTAAGGATTTTATTGTGTTTATTGATGATAGAAATTTTATTTGTTTCATTTTTAAATCCGGCACCTTTATCGTTCAATGAATTTAAAACAATTAAATCAAGGTTTTTCTTTTTTATCTTAGCTTTTGCATTCTCCAGTTCATTCTCAGTTTCTAAGGCAAAACCAATAAGTAATTGATTTGATTTTTTTAATCTGCCTAATTCAGCTAAAGTATCTTTAGTTGGAATCAAATCAATGGTTTTGGAGTTAGCAGTTTTCTTTATTTTCTGATTAGCGGTTACAGTTGGTTTATAATCTGCCACAGCAGCTGAAAGAACTGCAATATCGCATGATGCGAAAACTTTTGTTGAGGCAACATATAATTCTTCTGCCGAAGTAATATCAATTCGTTTTATGTTCTTATTCGTTGTTACCAAATTAGTCGGGCCACAAACTAAAGTAACGTCAGCGCCTTGTTTGGCAAATTCTTCTGCAATCGCAAAACCCATTTTGCCGGATGAATGATTGCCTATAAAACGAACAGGGTCAATTGCTTCGTAAGTTGGTCCTGCTGTTACGAGTACTTTTTTTTTTGAGAATGGTAATTTGGCAGAGAATTCATTTTCCAGAAATGAAACAATTGTTTCGGGTTCAGCCATACGGCCTTCACCAACCAGTCCACTTGCTAATTCTCCATTTTCAGGATTAATTATAATATTCCCAAATGATTTTAAAAGGTTGAGGTTCGCTGTGGTAGCAGGATGTTTATACATATCCAAATCCATTGCAGGTGCAATATAAACCTTGCAGCGGGAAGACAGATAAGTAGCCAATAATAAATTATCACAGATGCCTCCAGCCATTTTAGCAATAGTATTTGCTGATGCCGGAGCAATAACTATGGCATCTGCCCAAATTCCAAACTCTACATGATTATTCCATTCGCCCGAATTATCTTTTGCGAAATTAACCAGAACAGGATTTTTAGAAAGGGTGGATAACGTGAGAGGAGTAATAAAATCCAAGGAAGCAGGTGTCATAATTACTTTAACATTTGCACCTGCTTTGATTAACAAACGTATTAAAAATGCAGATTTATAAGCAGCAATGCTGCCTGATACGCCAATAATAATATTTTTGTTCCGCAGCATTGTTTAATAGAAAAATTCGAGATTGCAAATTACATTTATAATTTGCAATCTCGAATCAGCAATTCTTATTTCTGAACTTCAGTATTTGGATTGCGATGATAAATTTTATCATCAAAAAATTCCTGAATCGCCATTAAAGAAGGTTTTGGCAAACGTTCATAGAATTTGGAAATTTCAATTTGCTCACGATTTTCGAAAATCTCTTCCAGGTTATCAGTATTCGAAGCAAATTCTGCCAATTTATTTGTTAATTCTTCTTTTATCTCAGCACTAATTTGATTGGCACGTTTTGAAATGATAGCAATACTTTCGTATATGTTTCCGGTTTTACCATCTAAATCTCTTAAATCGCGCGTTGTTGTTGTTAAATCAGCTCCTGTTTTTTTGTAATCCATTTTATTTATTATTAATTATTAGTGTTTACGATTTCAATTATGTAGGTTTATTATATTTCTCTAAACTCTTTAAAGAAGTAGTATAAATTGTTTCCGCTTCTTTGATATAAGGGCTATTAGGATAAGAATCTACAAATTTAAGGTATGCATCACAGGTAGATTTAAAACGCTCCTGTTTTTTTGATTCAATACTATTTACAGCAAGTAAATAATAAGATTTAATAATAATAAAATGTATTTCTTCAACGTGTTTTGAATCAGGGTAATCTTTAATATGGTTACCAAGTGCCGCAATGGCTGCTTTGTAATCACCGGTTTCATAATACAACATCGAATTTTCATACGATTTACGCTCCAGCTTCCCTCTCAATTTATCAAGTAGTTTGTTGCATTCCTCAATACGGGTACTTTTGGGATATTGAGAAGTAAAGTGCTGAAACTCTTTAATGGCAAGTTTTGTATCAATCTGGTCAAGGCTATAAGTAGGGGAATCCAGATAAAAACAATAAGCATTCATATAGGCACATTCTTCAGCATGTACACTGTTCGGATAATTTTTGGCAAAGTTTCTGAATTGGTATCCGGCAACGATATAATCATCCATATTGTAATTACAGTATGCATAGTAGTATTGCACTTCCTCACCTTTTTCCGTTCCCCTGTAAACACTCATTAACTCTTCAAAAAGTGTAAGTGCTTTTGAGAAATCTTCTTTGTCAAAATACCGCTTGGCTGCCGCATACTTTGCATCCATATCAGAGCTTTTCAGAAGTTTATTGAATTTCCCGAAAGACACATCCAAATGCTTGTTTTTTCCCTTCACATTGGTTGAATCATATACCTTTTCCTCATTATGGCATGAAGCAAGAATGAATACCGCAAGGGCTATAAATAATATGTTAAAATAATTTTTTTGCATAAAACGAGTGCAAAGATAAGTTTTTTGGTTGAATTACAGTAAATATTGTTGTTTAATTGATTTTACTAAAGAAAATACTTGAATATTAAGAGCAATAAGCTACTTTTGCAAAAGATAATAATACAAGAATTTAATAAGAACTAAGATGAAAGATTTATTTGAAAAGATTAAGGATAACCGTGGTCCTATTGGAATGCACGCTAAAGAATCACATGGATATTTTACATTTCCAAAACTGGAAGGAGATATTGCACCTCGAATGGTTTTTCGTGGCAAAGAACGTTTAAACTGGAGTTTGAATAACTATTTAGGGTTGGCTAATCATCCTGAAGTGCGTAAAGCGGATGCAGATGCAGGCGCAGCCTATGGTTTTGCGCAGCCAATGGGTGCCAGAATGATGAGTGGAAACTCCAATTTTCATGAACAACTTGAAGCCGAATTATCCGATTTTGTTAAAAAGGAAGACACCATACTTTGTAATTTCGGATATCAGGCTATGGTTTCCGCTATTGATTGTCTGGTTGACCGCCATGATGTTATTGTTTATGATGCCGAATCTCATGCCTGTATTTTGGATGGCGTTCGTTTGCATATGGGCAAACGTTATGTTTTCAAGCACAATGACATTGAAGATTGTGAAAAACAATTACAGCGCGCTACTAAACTTGCAGAAGCTCAAAATGGCTCTATATTGCTTATTACGGAAGGCGTTTTCGGAATGAGCGGTCGTCAGGGACGGTTAAAAGAGATAGTGGAATTGAAGAAAAAATACAAGTTCCGTTTGTTTGTCGATGATGCTCACGGAATTGGAACAATGGGCGCAACAGGCGGAGGAACAGGGCAGGAGCAAGGTTGTCAGGATGGAATAGATATTTACTTCGGGACATTTGCAAAATCTTTTGCTTTGATTGGTGGATTTATTTCAAGTGAAGAGCATATTGTTGAATATTTACGTTATAATATGCGTTCGCAGATATTTGCTAAAGCACTGCCTTTGCCTTTGGTAGTAGGTGCTTTGAAACGTCTTGAACTTATGCGTAATCACCCTGAATATAAAGATAAGTTATGGGAAATTACACATGCTCTTCAAAACGGACTGCGCACTGCTGGGTTTGAAATCGGGAAAACCAATTCGCCTGTAACTCCTGTATTTATGAATGGCTCAATACCTGAAGCAACAAATCTTATTCTTGATTTGCGCGAAAACTTTAACATTTTCTGTTCTATGGTTGTATATCCGGTGGTGCCTAAAGGAATAATTATTCTTCGTATTATCCCAACGGCAGTGCATACTATGGACGATGTTAATTACACAATTGATGCGTTTTCCAAGATTGTAGGCAAGTTGAAATCCGGACAATACATGTCGGAAAAGATAGCTGCTTTTTAATTTATATAAGATGAGAAAAGGTGTTTTATTAGTGGCAATGATAGTAATAATTGCTTTGATAAGTTCATGTGAAACAGGGCATAAAGACTGCCAGGGACACAGACATCATGTGAAAACAGAAATGGGCGGCTATCTATAAAGCCTGTTTCTTAATTCAAAACAAAGAAAATAAGTTATGGAAAATACTACTGATTTAGGGTTCCTTGAACACTTAAGATGGTTACTTCCATTACTTATTTTTCTTGTTATTTGGGAATTACTGTGGAAAATTATTGCTATGTGGAAAGCCGCTCGCAATAATGAGATGGCATGGTTTATTTGTATTGCTCTTATTAATACTTTAGGTATTCTCCCGATTGTTTATATTATCAAGGACAGAAAGAAGAAGAACTCCTCTGCTTTAATTGATAATTGATTTCTTTAACTTTTCCTGTTTATTTAATTCTTTAATAATCATTCTTGCTCTGGCTCTGAATGCAGCTGTATTTCTCGGCAATTGATCTTCTATCATCAGCATTAATTCGCCTGTAAGTTCAGGATGTTCTTTTGCAAGGTTTGCTATTACCTGCATTGCATGCACTTTCACAACAACTGTTTCGGTGGGAGATTGCATAAACTCAAAACAAATATTAATTAATTTTGCTTGTAGCTTTTTCGGGATAACCTTTGTAGCCATCACCACCATTACGTTTCGTTTGATGGCATCAATGTTAAATTGTTTAACTGTATTTATAAATAGCGGAATATAAGGAGTTAATAATTCAGGATGTTTTGCATTTACAACTGCTAATATCCAGGCTGCACGCTGGGGCAGAGGTGCTTCCCCGTTGTATATTATATCAACTATCTGTTTGAAATCATCGGCATTGTTTCCTATTGCTTTTGCAATTTTATCGGTATTTCTGCGCGAATGTTCTTTCAGTAATTGTTCTTTATAATTCATAAAACAAAAGTAAAAGAATCACAATAAATGAGGAAATTTATTGCACCACCACTTTTCTGTTTTCTACCACTTGCGTCATCCTGAGCTTGTCGAAGGAAGTTATCTGCACAAAATAAATACCTGCCTGCGTTGTTCCTTTTTCTATAGTGCATTGTTTGCCTGTAAAGTTGATTGATTTTATTTCCTTGCCAAGTATATCGGTTATTTTTATTGTGGTGTTTGTTTGTTCCTGAGAAAAAGAAATTGTTGTTTGAGAAGTAAAAGGATTAGGATAAATACGTATTGCGTCAGACAGTGATTCAATAGTACCAATACCTGTAACGGTGCAGTTGACGTGTGAAATAGCTTTTTTAGTAAACCTGCCTAATGCCCCAAGCTGCAAATTATACATATTATTATATTCCGCCGTTGTTCCTATTTTTGATATTTTGGCAACCGACATTGTATCGTAATTAGTATTCCAGGTAAGGTATCCAAACTCCCGCTCGGTATCAAAAAAATCAACAAGTTCTATTTCCGCCTGTTGAGATAAATTTATCATCGCCTGTTGAAATAAGGTATCAATGCCTTCGAAATAGTTGAATACAGAACGCTCCTGATCTATGTTATCAAGATTAGCCTGATATACAAAGTTGGTGGTGGCAGCCACATATTCCGAATCCGATTCTTTATGAAGCCCGCATTCGCCTATTATTATTTTCTTATTATATGCCTTTGCAATTGAATCTACCTGAAACACCGTATTGTTGAAACACTTACCATTAATAGGATATACATGATAATCCAGATAATCAACAGCCGTGGTAGCATACTTTTGAAAATAGTTTAATGTATTCCATGAGCCTGCACCTGCGCCATACAATATAGCGCCTTTGCGCTGCAGATGATTTATAAAATAATTCACATACATTAATGTACTGTCGGCTGCAAAACTTAGCAGGTGAAACATGTTATCCGCCTGTGTCTGCGGTTCCATTTCCAGCGTAAGATAATCAGGAGTGAGCGAATCGATGACGGTCTGCATCATTTCAGCCATCGACGATTCGTATTGCGGCCTCTTGATAGTATCACCGGATACTCCATTAAAGTTGTAATAAAAATTCTTAATATCGTTGGTCAGGTTAGCTTCTGCTATTCCATTTGCCAACGTAACCTGACAGTTCTCAATTATTTTGAACCCCCTTGCGCGCGCCTTGGCATATACTTTTTTATAAAAATCAAGATAAACCTGGCGATTCGGGAATCCATTTACCAATATCGGATAGCTGATGGTAATATCCACCGATTTATACCCCATCGCGTTCATCATTATAAGCATGGTATCAGCTTGGGCAATCAAATAGTTTTCGTAAGCTGCATTGGGCGCACCAGGTGGCGTCTGGTTGAATAGCGAATATCCTCTGTTACTGTTCACTGCCAGCAAATCGCCGGCAAAAGTGGAGCAATAGCCTTGATTTCCCTGCACATTCCACATCGAATCTATTTTATGATTTATAGAAACCAGTTCGGGCGTAAGTTCCGAATTGATTATCGGCCACTCATAAGGCACCTGTGCAAAGACTTTGGAAGAAATTATCAATAACAGAATAACATTTAAAGCGAGTATCTTTTTTTTCATTCTATTATAGGTTTTAATTGTTAATACATATTATTGAACCACCACTTTTCTGTTTTCTACCACTTGCGTCATCCTGAGCTTGTCGAAGGAAGTTATCTGCACAAAATAAATACCTGCCTGCATCTCTCCTTTTTCTATGACGTAATTTTTACCACTAAAGTTTAATGCTTTTATTTCTTTGCCAAGTACATCGGTTATTTTTATAGTGGTGTTTGTTTGTTCCGAAGAAAAAGAAATAGTAGTGAGAGCTGTGAAAGGGTTGGGGGAAATAGTTACTATATTTTTATTCGCAATATTATCTATACCTACAGCACAATTAGTTGAATATGCCAAATAAGTGGTTATAGTACTTCCGCAGCCCGAAGAATTAAGCATTGCTACAGTATAATGCTGACCTACCACCGGATTTGTTATTTGCAGAGTATCGTGTGTACTACCTGGAATTGCAACACCTGTACTGTCATACCATTGAAAGTTGCTAAAACCAGAAGGGGCAGTTAATATAGCCATAGAACTACCTGGACAAAAAGAAACCTGATTTTGCATTACACCGCATGACGCATCAATGTAAGCATATCCGTAATGACCACCCAATGTGCAATCCTGTGTTACAAATTCGACAGTAATTGATTGCCCGATGTAAGGTGTCAAATCAATTGTTGAATTTGTCCATGGCTTATAATAGCCGTCAATATTAACTCCTGACTTATATGGGAAAAATGTAGGGTCAGTGGAAGCAGCTTGGCTTGTAATTGAATAAACAGCACAGGGACCAGTAAGCAAGGTTGATCCATTAAGATAAATATGTATCTCAAAACGCGGCGACTGATTGACTGTATGTCCTCCGGCATTTTCTAAAACGATGGCTGTCATAAAAGTGAATGAAGTGTTTTGAGCAGTAACAGGCATATAATAATCCAATTTTTCAGTGCCTGAATTGGTTGCTGAATTACCCAAACGAACTGAAACATTGCCTCCTCCCGGAGCTAAGTATGGAATTGCAGGCAAGTGTGTGCCTGTATCTATTGCAATAGGGTCGTAGGCGGTAGGGTCAGTTAATAATGTATGCTGAGATAATGCATCGTTTACCGTATCATTTAACGCACCGGATACAATACCCGGAGTCCAGACTGTTGGTGTTGGATAGTTGCTGCAATTGCCGGTAGCACCAGTCCAGCCAGTAAAAGTAGTGTCTTCAAATGTGGCATTAGGGCAGCCATTTATTTTTTCCTGTGCAACGGATTTTAATGTGTTTAATGCAAAACAAACAGTGATGCACATAGCCAATAATGTAATTTTTGATTTCATTTTATTTAAGATTTAATTTATTGTTTATTTATTGCACCACCACTTTTCTGTTTTCTACCACTTGCGTCATCCTGAGCTTGTCGAAGGAAGTTATCTGCACAAAATAAATACCTGCCTGCATGGTGCCTTTCTACTATCCTTTGTATATTTCATTTCTATGCCCAACCGAAAGAATTACAATAGTGTCATCTTTTAACTTATAAATAATTCTGTAATCGCCTACGCGGAGTTTATAGGTTCCTTTAAGCGAGCCGTGCAATGGTTCGGGAGTTTGGAAGGAGAAATTTTTTGAAAGCCAATTAACTTTACTTACTATTCGCTGGGCAATTAGAAAGTCGATTTTATCAAGTTCTTTTGCTGCTTGTTTAAGCCATTCAACTTGAAGCATACTTTTTCATTATTTCAGAATGTGAAACAGTATCAGATAAATTTTTAAGACGCTTATTTATTTTCTTTTTAAACTCCTCTTTTAGTTGTAAGCCATTATCAGGGTCGCCGAGCAATTCCAATACTTTTTGTTCTATCATCATTTCTATTTCCTGTTTTGTTAATGATTGTGTTTTCATAATTTTCTTTTGTTATTTTACAAAGGTAGTTCGTTTTTACCACTCAGGCACTAAGTTCACTAAGGTTTATTTTTCTAAGTGTTCCTAGTGCCTTAGTGGTAAAATTGTTATTGCACCACCACTTTTCTGTTTTCTACCACTTGCGTCATCCTGAGCTTGTCGAAGGAAGTTATTTGTACAAAATATATACCTGCCTGCATTGTTCCTTTCATTATTATTAGTTCTTTACCACTAAAGTTTAATGCTTTTATTTCTTTGCCAAGTACATCGGTTATTTTTATAGTGGTGTTTGTTTGTTCCGAAGAAAAAGAAATAGTAGTGAGGGAAGTGAAAGGGTTGGGGGAAATAGTAATATTTGTTTTGTCAGATGATTCGTTTACCCCTACAGTACAATCAACTGTTACAGTTGATATTGCAGTGCCTGTACATCCTAAAGAAGTTCCTGTGACTGTATAAGTTGTAGTAACCATTGGTGTTGCATTTGCTGTATTTACTCCAGTTGAATCTGCGCCTACAGACCATGTATAAGAAGTAGCTCCATTTCCTGTTAATGATGCCGTTTGTCCTGCACAAATTGTGGGTGAATTAACTGTTACAATTGGCAAAGGGTTAACTGTAACAGTTACAGAGGAAGTATTTGAACATCCGTTATTATCAATACCAGTTACAGTATATGAACTGGTAGTGGATGGCGCAAAACTAACACCATTAGTAATACCACCAGTCCAGGAATATGAGGTTGCTGTTCCTGCACCATAACAGATTGTTTGCTGGGAGTCACAAATAATAGGTTCAGTAGTGTTTGCTCTAATTACAGGCAGCTGGTTTTCTGTAACATATATATTCACCGATGTTGAATAACATCCATTATTAATAACTGAAACTGAAAAGATACCCGAACTATTCACTACTATACTTTGTGTCGTGTCCCCTGTATTCCATAAATAGCTATTTGCATTACTTGAAGTTAGAATAGTTGAATCTCCCTGACAAAAGGAATATGCTCCCGTCAGTGCTGCATTGGGTATTACCGATACTGAAGTTAGTGAGGATAAGTCCGAACATCCTGTTGCATTCGTATATCTTACTGAATAATTTCCTGCACTATTTATAGTAATGCTTTGAGTTGTATCTCCTGTACTCCATAAGTTATCGTGAATATAATTGGATGAAAGAATTAAACTATGGCCTTGACAAAGAACCGTACTATTATTTGAACTGACAACTGGCTGTGCAAAAAAACATTGTTGCAATTTCGCTAAGAAAACATCTGCTGTTCCTCCATTCGGATTAGTTACAATAATATTATCCAATGAAAATGTTGTACCGCATTCTCCGGTAGTATATATGTTTTTATTATTATCAAGTATTAAGGAAGAAGGTCCAATCCAATAAACGGCTTTAACCCAGTTTATATTTCCATTGTTATCGTATTTGGCTATATATCCATTATGATTGATATTAGTTAATGTAATGGTGTCTAATGTAATGGTGGTGCCATCAATATTTCCTGCAACATAAGCATTGCCATTATTATCTATATCTAACCCATAAGCAAATACTGCATTATCTCCATAACCTGACCTTAACCATATTGCGTTTCCGGAACTATCTAATTTTGCTAAAAACATATTCCATGGGAAACCTTGACTTAATAATTCATTGGTTCTAAAAGCAATAGAATCACTCTCAAAGTATCCTGTTAAATATACATTACCAGCAGCATCAGCTTTTACTCCATTGGCATAGCCATTTTTACTGCCTTTAATTGATTGCGCCCATATTACATTTCCATTGCTATCGTATTTGGCTAAAAAAATATTATAAGTAGAGTCACCGATGGAATCATTACTATTGTAACAAGTATCGGTACCGAATCTGATTCTGGTACTCCCGAAATCCCCTGCTATATATAAATTACCATTTCTATCCAAACTTATTGCATTACACTCATCATAATCATTACCTCCGGCAGATTTTGCCCAAATTACATTTCCGTTCGCATCGTATTTTACTATAAAAATATCAGCAGGTCCGTTTCCGTTAGTACCACTATTGAATAGCGTTGTACTTCCAAATGTAATTAAGGTACCATAGAAAAAACCTGTAACATATAAATTACCACTTGTATCTGTAGTTACACATTTTGCCCATTCATCGTTAAATGTTCCTTCTCGTTTTACCCAAATTATATTTCCGTTAGTATCATATTTCGCAATAAATATGTCAGTAAATTGAAGGTTAGTTAGCGTAAACCCATTACCGAAATTTAGAGTTTGACTCATAAATGATCCAACCACATATACATTTCCATTAATGTCTATCGTAATTCCGTATGCTCCATCCGAGCCATTTCCTGTTGCCGATTTTGCCCATAATACATTTCCATTTGAATCGTATTTTACTATAAATAAATTACTGCCTCCGCCACTAATTAAAGTATGACTTCCGAAAGTTATAGAATTTTCAAAACTACCTGTAATATAGACATTGCCATTCACATCAGTTGTTACACACTCACTATTGTCATAACCTAAATCTCCTGCAGCATCTCCAGAAATAGTTCCCCAAGCCCAATTTGGAGTTTGTGAAAAACAATTTACGATTATAAATATTGTTACTAGAATTAGTAAATATTTTTTCATCTCATATAAGATTTAATTTATTGCGGACAGACAAAGGTATATAATATAATCGCTTTCCTATACTAAATATATGTACTTTTAGAGAAATATAAAATACACATATCCATAATCAACATTATTAAAACAGGAGCAAATATGAAAAAAGTAAGACTTGGAATTGTTTGCAGTTGCTGATGTTTTATTACAAACAAATTGTATAAACTAAAATCTATATGTTGTTTGTGAATACACCAACAGAGGCGTAAAATAACCACCCTTCGCGAACAACTTCCGACTCGTCGCGGACGACAGCAAACTCGTCGCGGACGACAGCAAACTCTTCGCGGACGACAGCAAACTCTTCGCGGACGGCAGCAAACTCTTCGCGGACGACAGCAAACTCTTCGCGGACGACAGCAAACTCTCCGCGGACGACAGCAAACTCTTCGCGGACGACAGCAAACTCACCGCGGACGACAGCAAACTCTTCGCGGACGGCAGCAAACTCTTCGCGGACGACACTGATCTCACCGCGGACGACACTAATCTCTCCGCGGACGACACTTATCTCTCCGCGGACGACACTGATCTCACCGCGGACGGCACTGATCTTACCGCGGACGACAGCAAACTCTTCGCGGACGACAGCAAACTCTTCGCGGACGACACTAATCTCTCCGCGGACGACACTGATCTCTCCGCGGACGACACTAATCTCTCCGCGGACGACAGCAAACTCTTCGCGGACGACAGCAAACTCTTCGCGGACGGCAGCAAACTCTTCGCGGACGACACTGATCTCACCGCGAACAACGATAAGCCGAACTCAATTTACTTCAAACACATACATTTCAGCACTTTATCAATATTTTCCTCTGAATAATCATTAAATAATAATAAATAAACAATAAAAAATGAAACCTATCGGTCTCCGAGACCTGTCAGGTTTTTAGTGTCAGTATGGAAAATTTGCAGAGAACGATACTCTTCCAACTGCACCCGATTGTCGTGGAAATCCTTTTTATTCTTCTTTTTCGGAAGAATAAAAAGATTGAGATGCTTCGACAAGCTCAGCACAGGCTCCAGCGGGAACGAACAAGCGAGATTGCAGAAACGCCGGTCGCCTAAAAGAAAATAAATAGTAATAAACAAACAGACTAATGAACAAATAAACTAATAACTATTGAACTAAATACCTACATTTGTTCTATAAATAAACCGATAAAAGAAAACGCGATGAAGAGAATAATTACAATTTTTAGTATTTGTGTTTCGGCAGTTAATCTGCTTACAGCACAAACTTCGGGCGGGCCTGATGCGTATGGTTATACCTGGCGGAATAACAATGATACCGTGTCGCCGCCGGTTTATAGCTGGATAGATATTACCGGTTTTTCGGGAGCACAAAACGTCCGTTTTCTAACGGATGATAATACTGTAGGTCCGTTTTCCATCGGCTTTCCGTTTCATTATTACTGGTACGATGTAAGCCAGTTTTGGGTGGGGTCCAATGGATATATCAGTTTCCAGAACGGGCAGATTTCGTCGCCTTTTCCATCCATTCCGAGTTCGCTTGCTCCGCAAAATGTGATAGCTCCTTTTGCTTCCGATTTAATTTTCGGCTCTGCCGGAGATACGGCGCAGTGCTGGCATTGGACCAATGCGGCGCTCGATACAATGATTGTGTCGTACATCAATGTTCCGTTTTATCAAACTGCTGCTCCCGGATTCACAGGCAGTAATTCGTTTCAGATAATATTGAGCATGGTTGACAGTTCCATAACGTTCCAATACCGCGAACAGCAGGGGCTTACCATCACTACCACCAATTATATTTCCATCGGGATAGAAAACAATTCGGGCATCATCGGCTTGCAGCCAATTATCAATAATTATCCGCCGCCCAATTCGGCTATCAAATTTTATTATCCCCGCAACTATTCGTATTCAGTGTCGGATGCGTCCACCACTTATAATAATAATCCCGAAACAGGAGGTTTGTTTCTGTCAAATTTGGGCAGACCATTTACGATGAATACGAATATTAAAAATACAGGAAATCAGACATTGCCTGCATTCAATGTATTTTCGCGGGTTCTTAATTCTTCATCGGCTATTCAGGCGCAAAATACGGTGATGAGCAATGCGCTTGCTCCCGGACAGTCGCAAAGCATTACGATGCCAAACCCTTTCAATCCTGCTGTTGCGGGCACTTATACTTTTGTAACCAACACTCAGCTATCTACTGATAACACACCAAGCAACGACCAGAAAGTGCAGGAGTTGCAGGTAGTGGATACTACAGCTGCCAACATTAGATTGTCGTATGATAGTGGCGTGGATGCAGGGCTTGGCGGGCTCAACTGGACTGGTGGGGAAGGCGGTGGAGGTGTGTATTTTGTGCCTCCGTTTTATCCGGCGCGAATAACGCAGCTGCATTCTTATATCGTGAACGACCCTAATTCAGTAGGCTTTTCGATGGAAGTATTTGCGGATAACGGCATTGCAGGCTCACCAGGTTCTATGCTCGATTCGGAGACGGTTACTTCCGCCACTGAAATACTCAACGGATGGAACACCATTAACTTGGCAACTCCGCTGGTCGTAACATCAGGCGGAGTATATGTTTCATGGAGCATGAACGGACTTGCTGTTTCTCTTGGTCAGGATAATAATGCACCGTTTTCCAACCGTACTTTTGAAGTGGTGGGCAACACCTGGGCAATTTATCGGATGCGGGAAACAATGGATTTAATGATTAACATTACCATTCAAAAGGTCATCAATGCAGGTGTTGATGAACTTTCGGCTGACAGTCATTTCGGTGAATTTTACCCAAATCCGTCTTCATCCGCTACCATGTTGAACTATGATTTGCCTGTAGTGGCCAGGAATTTATCGTATGAAATACTTGACATGCAAGGCAAATTGATAGAACATAAAATGATTAGTCAGCAGGTTACATCAGGTAAATTATCAGTAAACACAGCAGCTTTGAGTGCAGGAATTTATACCTGCAAAATAAATGTGGATGGCGAAAATGTAATTCGTAAACTGGTTGTAACAAAATAAAAGTAATATTTATTTAAAATTATAATCCCGTTCAACACTACCTTTGAGCGGGATTTTAATTTACAAACATTAAGACATGGAAATAAAATGTTGAATCTTTATTGTATTCCCGGGATGGGCGTTGACGAAAGATTATTCAGAAATCTGAAACCTGATAACTGCACGTTGCATCATATAAAATGGGAAACACCGCATAAAAAAGAAACGCTTCCTCATTACGCAATGCGTCTTGCCAGACAGATTGATACTTCCAAACCATTTGCTCTGCTTGGTGTTTCGTTCGGCGGAATGTGCGCCACCGAAATCGCAAAACAAATGCATCCGGTAAAAACGTTTGTAGTATCAAGTTGTAAAGTAAGCGAAGAATTGCCGCTCCGGCTTACGATATGGAAATACATTCCGCTCTATAAACATGTAAGTGATAAAACATATAAAGGCGCTGCCCTGTTTTTCAAAAGGCAATTCGGAGTATCATCCAAAGACCAGTCGCACAAGTTTAAACAAATGCTGGATGCCTCTCCGCATAATTATTTTAAAGGTGCAGTACATTGTTTATTATCATGGAAAAATAAAATTGTTCCCGCTTCTGTGGTGCATATTCACGGCAATGCCGACAAAGTATTAAGGATAGATAAAGTGAAACCGAATTATATAATCGAAGGTGGCTCTCACTTTATGATTATCAATAAAGCGAA
Source organism: uncultured Bacteroidota bacterium (assembly GCA_903870175.1). Lineage (GTDB taxonomy): Bacteria > Bacteroidota > Bacteroidia > 2-12-FULL-35-15 > 2-12-FULL-35-15 > 2-12-FULL-35-15. The sequence continues at coordinate 85 of CAIQBY010000310.1, read as the reverse complement.
AGAAATAAATAAAATAATTAATGAAGAATTAAGGGAGTATATTTAGTTGACGCTATTATTTCTTCGCAGTATTTTCGCCGCCCAT
>CAIQBY010000309.1 GCA_903870175.1 uncultured Bacteroidota bacterium | reverse complement strand
TATATATGGAAATATATACATAATAGGATGGTTTGATAGCCCTACAATAATGTTTGGTTCATTTTTATTGACCAACACTTTAGGCGGTTCTGGTGATATGTTTTTAATAAAATGTGATGCAAACGGAAATGTTCTTTGGGCAAGAAGTGCCGGAGGTAATTTGGATGATTATGGACAATCAGTTACAACGGATATGCAAGGGAATGTATACATTACAGGGGGATTCGAAAGCTCTACAATTCTTTTTGGTTCTCAAACTTTATCCAACCCCAATACTGGTACTCCTCCGTTTAATAGTTCCGATGTATTTATTGTAAAATATGATACTAATGGTAATGTAATATGGGCAAATAGCGCAGGTGGGGCATCTATAGATAAAGGTGTTTCTCTTATTTCTGATTCATCAGGCAATGTGTATTTAACAGGTAATTTTGATAGTCCTTCTATTGTATTTGGTTCTACAACTTTAAATAATTATGATACAACAGGACTTATGAGTTATGATATTTTTATTGTAAAATATAATATTAGCGGTGCAGTGTTGTGGGCAAAAGTAGCTGGAGGAGGTAGCGATGATGAAGTAAATTCCATCGCAATAGATAATTCTGAAAATATTTATCTTACAGGGTATTTTAAAAGCTCCAAAATGAACTTTAATTCAAATACGTTAATTAATAACGACCTTACTCATGCTGGTTTTGAAGATGTCTTTATAGTCAAATACGATTCAATGGGCTTAGCGCTTTGGCAAAAGAAAATAGGCGGTAGTGGAAATGAAATTGGATATTCAATTGCCACCGATGCTTCTGGAATTTATGTTTCAGGTGGCTTTTATAGTAATGTAATGTTTATTGATTCTGATACAATTCATTTCCCTATAAATGGATATGACCCTATGTTTTTCGTTAAATATGATTTTCCAGGTAATGTTATCTGTACAGATGTACTTGCTAGCGGAGGTGATGATAATAGCGGAATTACAACGGATGGTATAGGGAATGTTTATATTGTAAGTGATTTTTATAATGTTAATGCTTTAATAATTGCCACAGATACTCTTACATTAACAGGAACGGAAAACTTCTTTATTGCTAAATATCGTTGTCCAACAACATTAGGTATATCCGAAATCAACAATCTGAAATCTGAAATCCTTATCTACCCCAACCCTGCCACCACTTCCTTCACCATAGAAAGCACAAACAAAATACAAAGTATAAAAGTGTTTGATGTTATGGGTAGTGAGATTCTGAAACAAGTTCAGAATGACCAGCGCGTAACCATTGATGTAAGCGGCATAGCCAAAGGGATTTATTTTGTGCAGATAACAGTGGATTCGGCAGGCTCAGTGAACGAGAACAGTGTGGTGAATAAGAAAATAGTGGTGCAGTAAAAGACCTCACCCCTTAATCGCAGTATAATTAATTGAACTAATAACTCCGAAGGAGTTAAATATGAATAGCCCCCAATGAAATTGGGGGAGAACAGCAACATCCCTAATAAACAACTCTGAAGGAGTTGAACATAAAAGATTCAACTCCTTCGGAGTTGCAAAAGAAATTTCCTGTTGCCAAACCCCCAATTTCATTGGGGGCTATTCAAATTAAATCCTTTCAGGATTTTATGTTTCCCACCCTTTCTCCTTTGTTTTACAAACCTTTTTATAAACCTTCCTTCATTCGCAGAATTAATTACTTTTGCACCCCGAATGAAAAATAAAGCAAAATATATTCTTCATACCTTATTAGGCTTCCGAAACTATCTGTTCGTGTTTTCGTTGTATAAAATATATACACTTAAAAAGGACAGGAACGAAAAGGATTTCTTTCAGTTTCTGAAACTTATTCCTGAAAACACTATTGTGCTTGATATAGGTGCCAACATTGGAATAATGACCGTGCACCTTGCCCGTACCATTAAAGGAATTACCGTTTATAGTTTCGAACCGATGCCTAATAATATCAATGCTTTGAAACGGATAATAAATTATTTTAAGTTGAAGAATGTGAAGATATGCGAACTCGCACTGGGCAATACCGAAGGAGAAGTGGAGATGGTGATGCCGGTGATTGCCAACGTGCGGATGCAAGGCTTGAGCCATGTGGTACACCATTCGATAACCGAATTTAATGAAGGAGAAAAGTTTAAAGTTCCGCTGGTGATGCTTGATAAAATGGAGGAGCTGATGAATGCCGGACAAAGAGTAAGTGCCATAAAAATAGATGTGGAGAACTACGAATATTTTGTGCTTGATGGTGCCCGAAACCTGATAACAAAGCATAAACCTATTGTGTATGCCGAACTTTGGGAGAATGAAAACCGTGAAAAGTGTTTTGCATTATTTAACAACCTGTCCTACAAAACCTTTGTAGTGGTTGATAATACTACTATTGAGTATGACCGGACGAAACATGTAACCCAAAACTTTATCTTCCTGCCTCAATAAATTAAGTATTTTTGCGCAATGCATAAGAAGTTCCTCACCAATCTTGGTTTAATCTTATTTCTGAATCTGCTTATAAAACCATTCTATGTTTTAGGAATAGAAAAAGCAATTCAAAACCAAGTGGGAACGGCAAACTATGGTATATACTTTGCCATCATGAATTTCTCCTTTTTGCTTACCATTATCCTCGATTTCGGCATCACCAATTTCAATAATAAAAACATAGCCCAAAACAGTCATTTACTCACCAAACATTTTTCCAGTTTATTTACATTAAAACTGATGCTTGCCGTCCTGTACATTATTATTGTGATAGTGGCAGGATTCAGTATCGGATATGACAGTCGTTTGATGAAACTATTGCTGATCCAAGGGTTTAATATGTTCTTGCTGTTCTTCATTAATTATTTACGCTCCAATATTGCCGGACTGCAGTTATTTAAAACAGACGGGATTGTCTCTGTTCTGGATAGATCAATAATGATTATTATTGGAGTAATTCTGTTACGTTCTGGAATACTTTATCCTGAAAACTCAAACGGAAACGGAATAATGTATTTTGTATATGCGCAAACGTTTGCTTATTCTGTAGCAGCTATCACAGCATTTCTAATAATAGTCAAAAAAACACATTCTTTCAGGTTAAAATGGAATTTCCCTTTTTCATTGATGATATTGAAAAAGAGTTTGCCATTTGCAATCCTTACTTTATTAATGTCGTTCTATAACCGTATAGATTCGGTAATGATAGAACGTATACTGCCAAAAGGCGTAGGTGATGTTCAATCGGGAATTTATGCACAGGGATTTCGTATTCTGGATGCCACAAATATGATTGCATTTTTGGTTGCAGGAGTGCTGCTTCCTGTTTTTTCAAGAATGCTGAAACAAAGAGAATCGGTAGAACCGATAGTAAAACTAATAAGCCGGCTGTTGCTTACGCCTGCCATTGTTATAGGCGTTGGATGTCTCTTTTATAAGGATAATTTAATTGGATATCTATATCCTTGCGGCAAAAATGAAGACCCCTTGATCTATGCAGTTCATATTAAAGAATCGGCACAAATATTTAGTTTCCTGATGTTAAGTTTTGTTGCTGCTTCCACCACTTATATTTTCGGAACACTTCTTACTGCCAATGGCAATATGAAGCAACTGAATTTTATGGCTGCTACAGGAATGATATTAAATATTATTTTCAATTACCTGCTGATTGGAAAATATGAAGCTTTAGGTTCGGCAATAATAAGTATGTGTACTCAGTTTTTGACTGCAATTATTCAATTGACAATTGCTCAAAGGATATTTAAATTCAAGGTCAATTATAGATTAATTGGAGCCTTTATCATATTCACTTTAGGAGTAGCGATAATAAATTATTACTCGCAAACACTTCACTTCAATTTACTTTCGAAGAATAACTGGCTGATCAATTTTTCAATCATGTGCAGCGCCTGCGGAATATGGGCTTTTGTAACCGGCATGATCAGTATAAAAGCTATTTTCAGATTCGTTAAATTCTAATAACAGTAGATTAATTATGCAGTTTCGCAAATTTTTCTACTTTTGTCGTCCCAACATTTAATTTTAGATTGTTATATTATGGAGAAAAGAACGCAAGCAGCGGATGATTTTAATTCACTTAATGTATTGTATTTTATATATAAGTGGCGCAAACCTTTAATAGTTATTGGCGTTTTGGCCATAATTATTTCAAGTATTGTTGCCCTAACTATACAGGAAAAATACAAATCTACAGTAATTCTTTTCCCTGCCACTACAAGTTCCATTTCAAAAGCCTTATTAACCGAAAACACTTTCAAGAACGAAGATGTACTTCAATTCGGACAGGAAGAAGAGGCCGAACAGATGCTCCAGATTTTAAATTCGGATGAGATAAGAACCAAGATTTGTCAGAAATATAATTTAATGACTCATTATGGCATTGATTCTACCGACAAGTTCAAGATGACCAAATTATATGATGAGTACCAGGGAAATATCACTTTTAAGCGTACAGAATATATGTCCGTTAAAATTGAAGTGATGGACAGGAATCCTGATACTGCAGCTATAATTGCCAATAATATTGCTGCTCTGCATGATTCAGCCAAGATAAGAATGCAGAGAGACAGAGCTTATCAGGCACTTAGTATCGTTGAACAAGAATATAAAGCGAAAATAGCAGATGTTCAGCGATTGACGGATTCAATAAAAGTAATCAACAACCTTGGTATTTATGATTATGAATCTCAGTCGGAAAGAACCAACGAACAATATGTTATTGCCATTGCAAAAGGTGATCAGCGGGCTGTGAAATTGCTGGAAGAGAAATTAAAAATCATTGCAATGTATGGAAGTGCTTATGTTTCCCTCCGTGATAATTTATTTATGCAGCGTAAACAATTAAACACTTTAAAAACAAAATACGAAGAAGCCGAAGTGGATGCAAAAGCGATACTGCCTCAAAAATTCGTTGTCAGTAATGCTTTCCCTGCCGAGAAAAAATCATATCCAGTTCGCTGGATAATTGTAGTTGTTTCCACTTTATCATCTTTATTAATTGCAATAATTCTTATTTTATTAATTGAAAATATCCGACAGTTTAAAACGAGTGGAGGAAGCAGCGGTGAATCCGAATGAATACGGAAACCGGTTTTGGGTTCTCAAATTATTAAGAAACTGAAACTGGCAAATCAGTCTTTTAAAGAGAAATTAACAGAACCTAATCCAGAACCAGAACCAGTCGAAAAAGAAACATTTAAAGAAGTAAAACCGGAACCAAGAAAGATAAATCAGGAAACGAACAAACAAATTACAAGCGATATAATGCAAGAATATACTCAAAGTAATTATCACTTTTTAAAACTCATAATAAAATGGAAGTTTCATTTTATTATAGTTTCCGTTGCAGCTGTTATTGTTGCTTCGGTCTTTTCCAGCGAATTATTTATACCTGCCAAATACAAATCATTTGCAATAATCTATCCTTCCAATCTTACTCCTTATGGTCATGAAAGTCCGGCTGAACAGATGATGCAATTGCTTGAATCTGCTGATATAAGGAATTCAATTATTAAAAAGTTTGATCTCGCAAAAAGATATGAAATTGATACTGCGGCAAAATCAGGAAAATCTGCTTTAATCTCTACTTACGAATCCAATGTAACTGTTAGCAGAACTCAATTTGAGTCTGTGGAAATAAAAGTATTGGATACCGATCCTAAAGTTGCATGTGATATGGTGAAGGAAATTATTGTCGCATTAAATTTAAAAGCAAGGAATCTGCAAAGGGACAAAACCAAGGAAGTATTGGTAGTATTGACTAACGAGATGAATTACAAACAGCATCAATTAGATTCGATTAACTCCCACTTAAATGAAATACGAAATAAATATCATATTCTTGATTACAAATCGCAAAGCAAAGAAGTGATAAAAGGTTATGTAAAATCATTGGTTAGCGGAAAAAGCAATAAAGAGATTAATGAAATGATGAATAACCTTGAACTGAAAGGCGGTGATTATTACGGCAGCATAAAGCTTTATGATGAGCTGGTAAAAGGATTTTCAGTAACCAAATTACTATACGACGAAACCTGGAAAGATATGACCAAGGAATTAACTTATACTAATATGGTAACATATCCTTCTCCTTCTGATAAAAAAGCATATCCTATCCGGTCGCTGATAGTATTGATATCCGCAGTTTCTGCAAATATGTTTTTGTTTCTGGTTTTAGTTATTCTGGATTCAAAGAAAAGACTTGTTTAATTTATTTATTCTGAAAAATTGCTGGAACAAAGAAATATTAAATGGGTTTATATATCAACCATTGCATTTTTATTAATCAATGCAGTATGTACCTATTTTGAATTTTATTATTTCAATCTTGTTCCTGCAGCAATACTAATAGTGCTGCTGGCACTTTTCTCCCTTGACAAGCTAATATTATTTGTTGTCTTTTTTACTCCGCTTGCAATCAACCTCCAGAATTTAGATGGAGGGTTAGGGCTCAGTCTGCCCACAGAACCTATCATATTTGGCATTATGCTTATTTTTATTTTCAAGCAACTGCACCAAAACACAATGGATATAAAGGTGATGAAACATCCTATTACCATTGCAATTATAATAAACCTGATTTGGATTTTTGTTACCTGCATCACAAGCGATCTTCCAATAGTTTCATTTAAATTTCTAACCGCCCGTCTCTGGTTTGTAATTGTGTTTTATTTTCTGTGTACTCAGCTTTTCAAAAACTTTAGAAACATTAAGCGCTTCGACTGGCTATATATTATTCCATTCACTATTATAATATTTTATACTCTTTATAACCACTATTTAATGGGATTTGAAGAAGCCCCTGCAAATTATGTAATGTCTCCTTTTTATAACGACCATACAATATATGGTGCCATGTTAGCCATGTTTTTCCCTACACTGATATTTTTTACAATGAATAAAAAATATTCGGGAAGTATAAAATTTGCAGCTGTTTGTTTACTTATCATTTATTCTGTTGCGCTGGTATTTTCATATACAAGAGCCGCATGGTTAAGTATGGCTGTTGCTTTGGTAGTATATGTATTATTATTGATTCGAATCAAATTCAAATACATTATGATTGTATTTGCAGGAACCGCGGCAATTGCTTTGATTTATCAAACTGAAATTGTAATGAAACTGGAACGAAACAGGCAGGACGCTTCTCAGGATTTTGATAAACATATCCAATCCATTTCCAATATTTCGACTGATGCTTCCAATTTGGAACGATTAAATCGTTGGAATGCAGCATTCCGTATGTTTGCGGAAAGGCCTTTTTTCGGTTGGGGACCTGGAACATATAGTTTTGAATACGCTCCTTTTCAACATGCACACGAAAAAACGATTATCAGTACAAATATGGGTGATAGAGGAAATGCCCATAGCGAATATATCGGCCCTTTGTCTGAATCAGGGATATTGGGTGTGTTAACTTTTGTTGGAATTATTATTTGTACCCTATCCACTGGTTTCAGATTATATTATTCTCTAAAAGATTATGAAACCAAAAGGCTTGTACTTGTTATCTTGCTTGGATTTGTAACCTACATAGTTCACGGCGGACTGAATAATTTTCTGGATACAGATAAAGCTTCCGTTCCTTTCTGGGGTTTTATTGCAATGCTTGTTGCGATAGATATCTACCATAATAATACAAAGGAAGAAATCGAAGCACCTGTTACAATTACTGAATAAAAAAACGAACCTTAGTTTTCACTAAGATTCGTAATTATTAGTTACCCGAAACAATTAATGCATCCTTATACTGAACAAGGCAATATCATCAATATAAGGCATACTTTGTTTATAATCTATAATAGTTTGCATAATCAGACGGTTGAGCTCTTTCATATTCAACTGCTGATTGTTTTTTATTATATTTTTAAGTGATTCGATACCGAAATCTTCAGAGTTATCATTTTCCAATTCAACCAATCCATCAGTATAACAAACAATTGAAGTACCTGAAGTAATGTTTACAATGCCTTCTTTTATTTTTGTAATTTCATCAAACATACCTAATCCGGTACATCCTGTTTTCAATAAACTTATAGAGTTACCAATTGAAACCAAAGGTGGATTATGAGCAGCATTTAAATACGTTAATGTGCGCGTAATCAAATTATATTTTGCAATAAATAAGGTAATAAACTTTTCGCCTTTTGCACTTGCCATTACTTTTGAATTCAATTCACGAACAAGTTCAGTAAGAGAAGTAGTTTGATTAAACAATACTCTTAGGTTAGCCTGAAAGTTAGACATTAACAATGCAGCAGCAACTCCTTTACCGGATACATCGGCAACACAAAATGCACATTCATTTTTATTAAGCCAGATAAAATCGTAATAATCACCTCCAACTTCCTGATGTGGCAAATAAAATGCCGACGTATCTAAAATATTATCCGCAGGAAGTGAAGTAGGGAAAAGCATCGATTGCATCTCCGAGGCTAATTCAAGCTCTTTCTTCATTGCCGCCTGACGAATATTTTCTTTCGCCAACTTTTTATTCTCAATTGCTACTACAATAATACTGGCAAGTGTTTGAACAAAAGGCAAATGTTTTATAGTAGGACTAAGTTCTACTTTATCTTCCAAATCGCCGATTAAAACATAAGCTAAAGGAACAGTTTTATGAAACACAGGAATAACTATTTCAAATGTTTTACTTAATGTTCCTTCCGAAAAATTAGTTGTACTTATTTCGTGAATTGGCAATAAATCCTTATCGACATTGATGTCATTATATTCTTCGCCTACTCCATATTTCAAAACGCATTTCCACCCGTTCTCATTGCTGAAAAGAACTAATTTTCCAATATTCAATTCGATTTTTAAAACGTTTTCGAGAATCTGTAAAAGCTGCTCGGTAGAAGAATTATGGTTAATTGCTTTCGTTATTTCCAGAAGCGAATTAAGTTTAATATCCTTAATTCGTTTTGAAAAATTCTTGTTTAACGAGGAAGCCATGTCTGAAGTATCATTCATTTAGATACGAAGTTAGTAATCTTTTGCTTTGTTTGTTTTTTAATTAGACTAATTTTTTAATACAATAGATAGAGACCATAATTATCTTGTATGGAAAATCAATGCTTTATATTTTTTATTAAATCAGGCAACATTTTTAAGGCCGCCACTTCTTTCATTTTTGCCCTTGCATCGCCTGCAGGTGATCCAAAATATGTTTTACCTGCTGGAATATCTTCTCCCAATCCTGCCTGTGCCAATAAAACTGCACCTTTCCCAATTGTCACATCGCTTCGTATTCCTGCCTGTCCCCATAATGTAACGCCATCTTCTATTTTCACAACCCCTGCAACGCCAACCTGTGAAGCCATCAAGCACATTTTACCTACCTGCGTATCATGTCCTATCTGCACATGATTATCCAATTTTGTTCCTGCGCCAATTTTAGTATCACCCGAAACCCCTTTATCTATAGTACACATCGGCCCTATCTCCACATCATCTTCAATAATCACTCTTCCGCACGAAATCATTTTATCAAAATAATCAGCACGTTTTTTATAATAAAATGCATCCGCACCTATTACGCAATTTGCATGTATTATCACGTTGTTTCCAATATGGCAATCATTGTAGATAGTGACATTCGGATGTATCACACAATTGTTTCCAATCGTCACATTATTTCCCAAATAAACACCCGGCATTATCACCGAACCTTCACCTACTTTTGCAGTATCACTTATCTGTTTTAATGAATAATTTACAGGATAAAAATGTCTTACAAGTTTATTATAATCTCTAAATGGGTCATCCGAAATCAACAGAGCTTTCCCTTCCGGACAAACAACATTTTTATTTATCAAAATCGTTGTTGCTTTTGAGTGCAACGCCTTATCGTAATATTTCGGATGATCTACGAACACAATATCACCGGCTTCCACCATGTGTATTTCGTTCAAGCCTGTAATTTTATGATTTGCATCGCCTTCAAACGCACAATTTATAAGTGCGGCAATGTCTTTAAGTGTATGTGGAGAAGATAATTTCATGATTTATAAGTCTTGTTTTTTGAATGCCGCCAAAGATAATAAATATAAAAACGCCCCGTTAATTTAATAACGAGGCGTCGCATTAAAACTAAAAATATTTTATTTCACTCTCTCCACATACGAGTTCGTACGGGTATCAATTTTAATTTTTTCTCCTTCATTCACAAATAGCGGAACGTTCACCACAGCGCCTGTTTCCATAGTTGCAGGCTTCAATGTATTTGTTGCTGTATCACCTTTCACACCCGGTTCTGCATATTTTATTACAAGTTCCACAAACGTTGGAGCCTCCGCCAATATTGGCTCATCGCCCTCAAACGAAACTTTTATTTCCATTCCTTCCTTCAAAAATTTAATACTATCCCCCAACAAAAACGCCGGAATATGTATCTGCTCATACGATTCATTATCCATCACCACAATAAATTCCCCTTCCGGATAAATAAATTGCATCTGCTTATAATCCACACGCACCAATTCCACCGCCTCACCCGCACGGAAACGGTTTTCCACAATCTTACCATTTTTCAAATTACGCATCCTTGCCTGATAAAACGCACGTAAATTGCCCGGAGTACGGTGTTGATACTCCTCTATTCTACAAAGTTCGCCGTTAAAACGTATTACCGAACCAACATTTAAATCACCTGAATTTGCCATTGAAATCTATATTTATTATTAACTATTATTTTTAATCGGGGTGCAAATATAAGATTAAACACGGAAGTAAAAAATGAAACATCGCATCAAATACCATTTCATTTTCAAATTATAAAATCAACATTATTTTGGGCGGTCGACATTCTGCATCTCCTCAAGTTCCTCCCCGCCCACACGCGGTATCTTTTTTTCTTTGATTTTTTCGCTGCGCGGCAGTAGCAAAAAAAGGATACTTCGCACGGGTCAGGCGCATTCGGAAGCACATCGTTATTTATAAAGGTAATTATAAAAGGAAAAAATCTCTATGGAGACGCTAATCTTAGATTTGCTCGAGCTAATCTTAGATTTACTAAAGCAAATCTTAGATTCACTTAAACTAATCTTAGAATGTCTAAGGCTAATCTTAGATTCGCTGAAGCTAATCTTAGGTTGGTTGACGATAATCTTAGATTGGCTCGAGCTATTCTTATATTATCTAGAGTCAATCTTATATTTGCTCTATATAACTCAAGTTGCTAGTTTAAAAATTTAATAATTTGAAGAGCAAACACAAATAAAATTAACTTAATTAAGAAGCCATTCAAAGAAACAGCGTGTATTGTTTTGAGGAATAATTTTTTGATGTCACTTATTGTTGTTT
>CAIQBY010000308.1 GCA_903870175.1 uncultured Bacteroidota bacterium | reverse complement strand
TGTAAAACCTTTTGCAGTTTTGAATTTGGCATCTTTATATTTGCCATAAGCAGCTACCACATTCGGGTTTTCCTTCCTACACGGTCCGCACCACGAAGCCCAGAAATCAAGCAATACTATTTTACCTTTTAATGAAGACAGAGCTATTTCCTTGTCCTGCGGATTCTTAAACTTCAGTTCGGGAGCCTTATTCCCGATATTTGTACCTACAATTGCTCCTGATTGAAATTTCACAAAGCCAAATCCAAGAACCGAGATAGCTGCCAATACCAATAAAATGTTTGCTTTTTTCATATTAAAATAGTTTTATCCCTTATGAGATTCTGAAACAAGTTCAGAATGACAGGCGCAAAGATACTATTTTCTAACAATTTCCGCGCCAAGTTTTTGCAGCCTCACATCAATGTTCTGATATCCTCTGTCAATCTGCTCGATATTATGAATAGTACTTTTTCCGCTTGCGGACAGCGCGGCAATTAAAAGAGAAACACCTGCACGTATATCAGGCGATGTCATCGAAATTCCTTTTAGCTTATGTTCTCTGTTCAAGCCGATAACTGTTGCACGATGCGGGTCGCATAGAATAATCTGCGCTCCCATATCAATAAGTTTATCAACAAAGAACAAGCGGCTTTCAAACATTTTCTGATGTATAAGTACTGTCCCTTTTGCCTGAGTTGCCACTACTAAAATAATGCTTAATAAATCCGGTGTAAATCCCGGCCAGATAGCATCAGCAATAGTTAGTATCGAACCATCAATAAATGTATCAATTTCATAATTCTCCTGAGAAGGAATATAAATATCATCTCCTCTGCGTTCCAGTTTTATTCCTAATCGTTGAAATACAGATGGTATCACACCCAAAGCTTCATAATCAACATCTTTAATTGTTATTTCCGATTGTGTCATTGCAGCCAGACCAATAAAGCTGCCTACTTCAATCATATCAGGCAACATGCGGTGAGTTGTTCCTTTAAGATATTCTACTCCTTCAATTGTAAGTAAATTAGAACCTATACCTGATATTTTTGCGCCCATTCGGTTGAGCATTTTGCAAAGCTGCTGCACATAAGGTTCGCAGGCAGCATTGTAAATTGTGGTAGTGCCTTTGGCAAGCACTGCCGCCATCAGAATATTTGCGGTTCCTGTTACTGATGCTTCATCAAGCAGCATATAACATCCTTTTAAATTACTTGCTTCAACTTTATAAAAATCATTCGCATCATCATAAATAAACTTTGCACCCAAAGCCTGAAAACCGATAAAGTGTGTATCCAGCCTGCGTCTTCCTATTTTATCTCCGCCCGGTTTTGGTATATATCCTTTTCCGAACCGTGAAAGTAACGGACCTACTATCATTATGGAACCGCGTAAACTGCCTCCTTTTTTCCTGAATTCTGAAGAATTCAAATAATCAACATTTACATTATCTGCCTGAAAAGTATATTCTTCATGCCCTGTTTTCTCCACCTTCACTCCTAAATCGCGAAGCAGGTCAATCAGTTTATTTACGTCAACTATATCAGGAATATTACTTATTACTACTTTTTCCGGTGTAAGAAGAACAGCGCATAGTATTTGCAACGCCTCATTTTTAGCACCCTGTGGAATGATTTCACCTTTTAATTTTTTTCCGCCTATTATTTCGAAGACACTCATTTTGCTTAATTTAATGTTGAATTATTAATTGTTAAAATTCGTTGAAGATTATATTTTACGAAGTACGAACAAATAAGGCAATCATAAATGCCCGTCAAGCTTATTTTACGAACTATTGATTGTTAATTAGGAAGAGGAAGTCGGATAGCCTAATTATACGAATGCAAGATAAAGCTGTTGGTCTTCTACTTTATATTTTAACTTTCAATCAATCACAGTTCCCATTTGAAACCTTGTACAATTCCTTTTTTCTTCAAAAACTTCTTAATTTTTATAGTAATTTGGTAAATGATGCAATTAATTTAAAACTGTTAACAATTTATCCAATCCCATACAACTAAATTGATTAATTTAGCGTCCTGATATAGTATTATTAAAATGTTTTGTATATTCATAAAATAATTAAAGGAAACAATATCAAAATACATTATTTTATTGTTAATTTTATT
>CAIQBY010000307.1 GCA_903870175.1 uncultured Bacteroidota bacterium | reverse complement strand
TTTATTTAATTTTCCTGAAAAAGGAGTGCAAATATAGCTTAATTATTAAGATGGGAAACAGAAATTGAAAAATAATTATTTTAATAAATCAGGTCTTTTTGCTTTTGTCAGTTCAATACTTTGTTCCTGTCGCCAGTTTTCTATTTTTTCATTATGCCCGGAAAGTAATATATCAGGCACTTTCCACCCATTGTACTCAGCCGGGCGAGTATAAACTGGAGGAGCCAGTAAATTATCCTGAAAAGAATCAGTGAGTGCAGATGTTTCGTCCGAAATAGCTCCGGGAATAATCCTTATAACGCTATCACATATAACAGCTGCAGCCAATTCTCCACCCGAAAGCACATAATCACCAATAGAAATCTCCTTTGTTATAAAATGGTCACGCACCCGTTGGTCAACGCCCTTATAATGTCCGCAGAGAATAATAATATTATTTAAAGTTGAAAGTCGATTCGACATTTTTTGGTTCAGAGTTTCACCATCCGGACTTGTATAAATAACCTCATCATAAGTCCGAGCAGCCTTCAATGCAGTAATACAATTTGCAATAGGCTCAATACTCATCACCATTCCTGCACCGCCTCCAAAAGCATAATCATCCACTGATTTTTGTTTCTGGGTTGAATAATCACGTAGATTAATCAAGTTTACTTCTACAAGACCTTTTTCAATCGCACGTTTCAAAATACTATGCAGAAATGGACTTTCGAGCAATTGAGGTAAAACGGTAATAATATCAATACGCATAGGGCAAAGGTAGTATAATTTTAGAATTCCCTATTTAGAAAAAATCATTGAAGCAGTTAAAGTTTTTATTCACAATTTTTTTCACTTACCCAACTTTATTTGTTTCTGTTTTTTTAAATAATCCTCACATGGAGAATATGAATTTAAAGTAATTAAATCTTTTAAAATTCAGTATTTTCAACAATAATTTTATTACTCTATTTTATTACTTTACATTATTTAAACCTATATTTGTGGACTGTAAAATCATAAATTAATGACTGAAATAAGACATAATTGGACTGTAAAAGAAATATTGGATGTGTATAATGCCCCATTATTAGATTTAATATTTAAAGCACAAAGTATTCACAGGGAATTTAACGACCCTAATGAAGTACAGGTTAGTTCCTTAATATCAATAAAGACGGGAGGGTGCGCGGAAGATTGTGGTTATTGCCCCCAATCAGTAAAATATAATACAGGCGTAGAGGCGCACAAATTAATGACTTTGGAAGAGGTGCTTTATGCTGCCGACAAAGCAAAGGAGGGAGGAGCATCTCGCTTATGTATGGGCGCTGCTTGGCGCGAAGTTCGTGACAACAAAGACTTTGATCGCGTATTGGAAATGGTGAAGGGTGTGAATGCTAAAGATATGGAGGTATGCTGCACACTTGGAATGCTAACAGAAAGTCAGGCTCAAAAGCTTGCTGATGCAGGTTTATATGCTTACAATCACAATTTGGATACCTCAGAAGAAAGTTATAAAAAAATAATTACTACGCGGAGTTATGATGATAGATTGAATACAATAAAAAATGTCAGAAAAGCAAAAGTATCAGTATGTTCAGGAGGAATAATTGGACTTGGCGAAACAATAGAAGACAGGGTAAAAATGTTGCAAACGCTTTCGTCAATGGAAATACAACCTGAATCTGTGCCGATAAATGCATTAGTGCCCGTGGCTGGTACACCTTTAGAAAACCAACCTTTGATTTCAGTATGGGAAATGGTCAGAATGATTTCTACTACTCGAATTGTGATGCCCAAAACTGTAGTTCGTTTATCAGCAGGGAGAAATCAGATGAGTTTGGAAGGTCAGGCGTTGTGTTTTCTGGCTGGTGCTAATTCTATTTTTGCAGGCGATAAATTATTAACCACTCCGAATCCTGCATTCAATGAGGACATGGAAATGTTTAAAATATTTGGATTAGTACCACGCAAAGCATTTAAGGGAGATAAAAAATCAACTGAAAAGTTACAGGAAATTGAATCAAACTAATTCATTTTCCGCTGATAAATTTTTAATTCAATCGCTTCAAAGAAGAGAGGAGCAAAATGCCCTTCGCAAACTTATCGTAAATACCAATCTCGTAGATTTTTGCAGCAATGACTATCTTGGTTTTGCTAAGTCTGAAGAATTAAAAAACAATATTTCAGAGGAGTACAATCACTATTCAAAACCATTTAATGGATCCACAGGCTCACGTTTGCTTGCAGGTAATACTGATTATGCAGAGCAACTTGAAAAATTTATAGCAGCATTTCACAATGTAGAGGAGGGTTTGATTTACAATTCGGGTTATGATGCAAACCTTGGATTATTATCTGCCTTGCTTCAAAAGGAAGATACAATAATCTATGATGAATTAATTCACGCTTCAATCCATGATGGCATAAAGCTTACTTCCGCCACAAAATATCCTTTCAAACATAATGATATCGTACATCTTGAGGATAG
Organism: uncultured Bacteroidota bacterium; assembly: GCA_903870175.1. GTDB lineage: Bacteria > Bacteroidota > Bacteroidia > 2-12-FULL-35-15 > 2-12-FULL-35-15 > 2-12-FULL-35-15. Next base: position 5,297 of record CAIQBY010000307.1, on the reverse strand, counting down.
ATTGAAAATAGCTGAAGGCATTATTTATGTGGCGGTCGAAAGTGTTTATTCAATGGATGGCGATGAAGCATTGCTTGAGGAAATTGTAAGCCTATGCAAAAAATATAATGCTAATTTAATTGTAGACGAAGCGCATGCAACTGGAGTTACAATAAATGGAGGCAAGGGATTGGTGCAATTATTTAATCTGGAAAAAGAAGTATTCGCAAGAATACATACCTTTGGAAAAGGTCTCGGATGCCATGGAGCAATAGTTTTAGGAAGTAAATTATTAAGAGATTATCTTATTAATTTCTCGCGCTCATTTATTTATACAACTGCTCTTCCTGTTAAAAATTTAATTTCTATTCATCAGTCATATCAATTATTACAGACAAGTAGCGAGAGAATAATTCTACTAAAAGAATTGATAGATTTTTTAAAAAAAGAGATTTCATTTAATAAGAAAATTGAATTAATTAAAAGTAACAGCGCGATACAATGTATCATTGTAAAGGGGAATGACGTCGTAAAGGCACTTGCAAAGCAAATTCAACAAAATGGTTTTGATGTTAGACCAATATTAAGCCCAACGGTACCGAAAGATAAGGAAAGACTGCGAATTTGTATTCATTCATTTAATTCGAAGGGTGAAATTATTGAATTAGTTAAGGCAATAAACCATTAATTTTAAAATGTTACTTTTGTAAACAAACTACTAAAATTATGCGCAAAATTTTTATTACAGGAATAGGAACAGATGTTGGTAAAACTGTTGTTTCTTCTGTTCTGGTAGAAGCACTAAAAGCTGATTATTGGAAACCAATTCAGACAGGCAGTTTTTTCTCAACAGATACGGCACAAGTACTAAAATTAGTTGCTAATTCTGAAAGCAAATTCCATCCTGAAAGCTATGTCTTGAAAGAATATATGTCTCCTCATGTTGCTGCTGAACTAGAAGGAATAGAAATCTCATTGGATAAAATAATACTGCCGGAAACAAATAACACTTTAATAATTGAAGGTGCCGGTGGATTGCTTGTCCCATTGAATAGGAAAGAATTTATGATTGATATTATTCAGAAGTTTGATGCAGAAGTTGTGTTGGTAGTGCAGAATTATTTAGGGAGCATCAACCATTCGCTTCTTTCAATAGAAGCTTTAAAAAACAGAGGACTAAATATCTTAGGAATAATCTTTAATGGACCGCCTCATAAACTCTCCGAAGATATTATAATAGATACCAGTGGGTTAAAATTACTTGGACACATAAACAAGGAGAATGAAATTAATAAGGATATAATCTCTATGTATTCAAAGGAATTTGAGTATTTAAAATAATTCGATTATAAAAAATAATTGCTTCTTAAATAGTGTTGAATAAACATTATATTTCTATTTATAATTTCTTTAATGAATCTTCAAGAACGAGATAAAATAGTAATCTGGCATCCATTCACACAATTAAAAAATGCCCCACTTCCAATTTTCATCGTCAGAGGAGAAGGTTCTTATTTTTTTGATGATCAGGGAAAACGATACATTGATGCAATTGCTTCATGGTGGGTAAATATTCACGGACATTGCCATCCTTATTTAACCCGAAAAATAACTGAGCAGTTACAAACTCTTGAACATACATTGTTTTCTGGCTTTACACATGAACCTGGTGTACAATTAGCTGAACGTTTATTAAAACGGCTACCCTCGAATCAATCTAAAATATTTTATTCTGATGATGGCTCAACTGCAGTAGAAGTTGCATTAAAAATGGCTTTTCAATTCTGGAGCAATCAATCAATAACTAAAACAAAAATAATTGCTTTTGAAAACGGCTATCATGGAGATACATTTGGAGGAATGAGTGTTGGTGCAAGAAATGTATTTAATCTCCCCTTTTCAAAATTACTATTTGATGTAATTCACATATCTCTTCCTATAATTGGGAAAGAACAAAACTGTTTGAGTGAAATGCAAAATGCGTTACAATATGATGATGTTGCCGCCTTTATTTTTGAACCTTTAGTTCAAGGTGCAGGAGGCATGGTAATGTATTCAGAAAAAATATTGGATGAATTAATTAAGCAATGTAATGCAAAAAATGTTATAACAATTGCAGATGAAGTAATGACAGGATTTGCCAGAACCGGAAAATTTTTTGCTTCTGATTATTTAGAAAACAAACCAGATATTATATGTATGAGCAAAGGATTAACCGGAGGGGTGATGCCTTTGGGTGCAACAAGTTGTTCTCAATTTATTTATGATGCTTATATAAGTGATGACAAAATGAAAACATTTTTTCATGGACATTCTTACACTGCAAATCCTACGGCTTGTTCAGCAGCTTTAGCAAGTATGGATTTGTTTGATAATAAGGTAACTTTTGAAAATATTGACAGAATAATAAAGCATCATAATGCTTTTTTGCAAAAAATAAAATTCCATAAATCATTAATTGAAGTAAGACAAATAGGAACAATTATCGCTTTCGAAATAAAAACAAATGAACAAACACATTATTTAAATTCCATGGCAGAACAAGTTTCAGATTTTTTTATTAAAAAAGGAATTATTCTTCGTCCGTTAGGAAATATAATATATGTGTTGCCTCCTTATTGCATAAGTAATGAAGATTTGCGTTATATTTATAGCGCAATTGAAGAGTTTCTAAATATCCTTTAAAAACAAAATAATATTTATGATTTTTTCCTCAAAACGAAATATGGTGTATGTTGTTATGGCTGGGATATTTATTACTAATGCCATAGTTGCAGAAATGATTGGAAGTAAATTGATTTTGATAGGTCCATTTGTAATGAGTATTGGAATTATTCCTTGGCCTGTTGTTTTTATTTCTACAGATTTAATAAATGAATATTATGGAAGATCGGGTGTAAAAAAACTTTCTTTGATCACTGCTTCTTTAATTGCTTTCACATTTATTGTTTTATATGCATCTATTAAAATTCCGGCAGCGGTTGGTATCTCAACAGTTACCGACGAACAATTCAATGCAGTTTTTGGCCAAAGTTTGTGGATAATTGTTGGGAGTTTAGTTGCATTTATCATTTCCCAATTGGTAGATGTTTCTATTTTCTGGATGTTGCGAGATAAAACTGGAGGCAAAATGATTTGGCTAAGAAGTACTGGCTCTACAGTTATTTCACAGCTTATAGACACGTTTGTTGTTTTAGGAATTGCATTTTGGTTGCCTGGCAAAATGACAACCGCCAATTACATTAATGCATCTTTGAGCGGTTACACTATAAAATTAATACTTGCAATTGTACTTACTCCCTTAATTTATGTTGGACATAACATGATTGAAAAATATTTAGGTGATGAGGAATCTCATCATATAATTAAAGTTGCTGCTGAAGAATCATTGCATCATAAAGTAGAGGAATAAGAATTGATTTCCCTATCTTTGTAAATAATAATTCAAAATACGTTATGAACAAAACACTTATACTAAACAGCAAACAGATTGCACAAAAAATTAATCGAATTGCTTATGAAATATACGAAAACAATTATGCGGAAAAGGAAATCATAATTGCAGGTATTGGCGGTAATGGTTTTTTTTTAGCAAAACGAATTGTTGATGCTTTGCAAAATATTTCTCCTCTAAAAATAAAGTTGATTGAAATTATTATCGACAAAAAAAATCCACTGTCCAAAGAAATCAAAATTGAATTATCAGATGAAGAATTAAAAAACAAAGTAATTGTATTGGTGGATGATGTTTTAAATTCAGGTAAGACATTAATATTTGGCGCAAAGCCATTTTTATCAACACCTGTTAAAAGACTTACTACTGCCGTTTTGGTTGATCGTGGGCATAACCGCTATCCAATTAAGGCTGATTTTGTAGGATTGTCCCTATCTACTACACTTCAGGAACACATAACTGTAGAAATAAATATTAAGGGGAAAGAAATTGTGTACCTCAGTTAGTTGACACCAACTTTTTCTTTCACAAATAATACCAGTTCATCAATATCTAAATCCTTCCCTTTTACAGTATATTGAGCTTGATGATAAAAATCTTCGCGTTTTTCCAACTGCCTGTTAACAAAGGTGCGTAGTTCTTCTTCGGATTTGTTGGCAACCAACGGTCGCTTTTCTTTCGCATCCATTAAACGATGTACCAATGAATCGGCACTCATCTTCAGATAGACGGTATTTCCATGGTTATTCATCAATTCCATATTGTTATAATAACATGGAGTTCCGCCACCGCATGCAACTACGATATTGTCTTTTTCAATAAGCTTTTTCAGTGCATTGTGTTCCATCGCTCTGAATTCACCTTCTCCTTTTGTAGAAAATATTTCAGGAATAGTTTGTTGATATTCATTTTCAATAAACTTATCCAAATCAATAAATTCATATCCCAATTTTGCGGATAGTTTTTTGCCTGCAGTAGATTTGCCACTGCCCATGTATCCTGTAATAAAAAATTTTGCCATTAGTTTGATAGTATTAATAAAGGTTCAACTGCTGATATTTTTCCATAATTGATGGAAACCAAATTGTTATTTTCAAAATAAAAATCAATGTTTATTTCATCAATGGTAATTCTTTTTTCTCCCCATTCCTGTTTTTCTACTTCATGGGTTTTAATTCCTTTTGATTTTAAAAGCTCGATTATTTGCTTTTCCTTTAAATAAAATATTTTCTTTCCCCACATTTCCGATTCAAGATTGTCAATTTCAACACAACAGAATCGTTTCGGGATTTTTTCATCAAAAAATAAAGAAAAACCACTTTCCCAATAATGCCATATAGTAGATTTGTATTCATCAATATCGTCAAAAAGTGCCACTTCTTCAGGTTTTCCAAAAAAATGTTCAGCTTGGGTCATTGAAGAACCAAATAATAAAGAGCCAAATCCTTCTCCTGGTAATATATTTAATATTTTATCCATCAGTAATCAAGTGCAATATTACTCTTTTATACAACACTATATTATATTTGAGAGGTGATATTGGGCAGTTTTTAAATTTTATTTTTAGTAAAACCCAATAAAATCAATGGAATAGGGATTATTGAAAAATAATATAATTTTTTTCATAAAAGGCTTTGCAGAATAGAATATTGATTCTATCTTTGCGCTCCCAAAAAAAGGGGTAGGTACCACAAAATAAGTGTAGATTAGATTCCGTAGCTCAGCTGGTAGAGCATTACACTTTTAATGTAGGGGTCCTGGGTTCGAATCCCAGCGGGATCACACAAATACCTTCACTCAAAATAATAACCCTTCAAACATTTTGTTTGAAGGGTTTTGTTTTATTCAAAACTTTTCATTAGCT
>CAIQBY010000306.1 GCA_903870175.1 uncultured Bacteroidota bacterium | reverse complement strand
CCCAATATCAGTATAGCTATAGGAAGGATTTTGGTCAGTTGAAGTGGCACCGTTTACTCCAAAATTCCAAAACCAAGTTGTAGAATCAGATGACTGATTAGTAAAAGTAATATTAGGATTATTAATATCTGTTTCAATCGGCTGACTATAAAACTGAGCAATAACGGCAGGCGGATTAGATAAATTTGTACATACCGAATCAATACAACCATTGGAAGCAGTAACCTTGACACAATAATTTCCTGAATGAATATTATTTATTGTACTCGTTGTATTTCCATTACCCCATAAATATGTATAAGGCGCAGCACCGGAAGTAGGGGTTACAGTAGCACTTCCGTCAGATCCATTATGACAGGTAATAGGAGTAGTGGAAATTGTTGCAGTTACTCCATTAGTATTAGTTATAGTATCAACTACTGAGGAAGTACATCCAAGAGCATCAGTAACATTAATAGTATAAGTTCCGGCAGATAAACTTGAGGCTATATTACTGGAACCACCCGTTGGAAGCCAGGAATAAACATAAGGAGCAGTTCCACCGGTAACGGTAACAGATGCCTGTCCATTATTGGCATTACAAGTTGGATTAACAAGTGTTTGCCCCTGTAAATTAAAATGTAATAAGTAAAAAGAATCCAAAGCTTCAACCTGACAACTAGCTCCTGTAGGTATATAAGCAATAGTATATATTTGACCTACCGCAGGATTTGGAGCAACATAAGAAGAAGTGTTGGCACCGGCAATTAAGGTGTTGGTAGGGTCATACCACTGATAACCTGAACCTGCAGGTGCAGTAATAGTTGTTGATGGGGTACTTGGACATATCGGGAAACCAAAATGCGCAGGATTATTAGCGCCAAAATAATAAAAGGAATCTACAACCTGGCTTGGGCATCCACCAGGAGGTAAATAATGAACTGTATATGTTTGTCCTAAAACCGGATTTTGTGCTACATAAGTAGAATTTGTAGCACCTGGAATTAAAGCGTTTGAAGAATCATACCATTGGTAACCTGTACCTGGAGGTGCTGTTAGAGTGGCAGTAACTGCCGAAGGGCACATTGGAACACCTGCATTAGTAATGGTTAAAGAAGAAGGTTGATTAATATGTATAGTATCTGTAGCATTGCAACCGCTGGCAGCAGAAACAGTAACATAATATGTTCCTCCTCCCACATGAGTTAAACTATCAGGATGTGTAGCCTGTGTGACATTCGCATGTGTTGCAGAGTCTATCCAGACATAAGTAAATGGTCCTATAGCACCGGATTGATTTAGATAAGCCCACCCATTAGGTCCAACACAAGTCGCATCCTGATGATTTTGGTAAGTTGTCATATGTGAATAAGCCAGTGTTGTTGTTATCGAACTTCCACAACCCGTTGCCGAAAGCATAGCAACAGTAAAAGTTTGACCTAAAACAGGGTTATGTACAATATATGTTTGACTTGTAGCACCTGGAATTGTAGCACCTGTAGAAGTATACCATTGATAGCCGGTGTAACCTGGAGGAGCTATAATTTGACAAACAGTATCGGATGGACAAAATAAAACCTGTGCACTAAGTGATGAACAGCCTGCGTCAATATACGCATACCCATAATGAGCTCCAAGTGTACAATCTTGTGTTACAAATTGAATAACTACTGTAGTTCCAATATAAGATGTTAAATCAATATTTACAGTAGTCCATTTTTTATAATAGCCATCTAACTGTGGTCCTGAAGAAAACGAAGATGAAGAAAATATTCCACCACCACCACCACCTGTGGTATAAAAAGGGATATAGGTTGGATCGCTGGCAGCAGCTAATCCATCTACATTATAGACACCGCAAGGGCCCGACACTTGGGTTCCGTTTGAGAAAACATTAATGGTAAAACGTGGTTGTTCTGTCGATGAATGTCCTGAAGCGTCTTCTAATACTACTGCATATTGATAAGTAAAGGAAGTGTTAAATGGAGTAACTACCATAGAATAACTTAAAAATTCTGTTTGGGAATTAACATCAGCATTTCCCAATCGAGCCGATACATGACCACCTCCAGGAGCGATATATGGTATATTTTTTACACCTGCAGTAATCCCGGCAACTGGGTCAAAACCATTAGGGTCATCAAGTAAATCTTGTTGTGAATTTCCGTCGGTATTAATATCATTTATTGGACCGCTAACAAAACCTGGCGTCCATGAGGTAGCAGAAGGATAACTCGAGCAACTGCCTGTCCCTGCTGTCCAGCCTGTGAAGGTCGTATCTTCAAAATTTGCATTTGGACAGCCCGATGTTGGATTTCTAAGGGGATGACGAAGAGTGGGGTTTGCGAAAGTATGAGTTATTACTATACCTTTTTGTTTCGCAATATATTGTTCCTTACGACTGCGAATTATTCCTCTGTATTCTGATTCAGGAACACCCTTCTTTTTTAGCTCCGCAACAATTGCTTTTTCATCAAACCCTTTTAGATATTTTGCGTCATCAGCGTGAGCTTTTTTATAAGCTTCTTCACTTTGTAGCGCTGTTTGGGCTGTTATTTCCCCAATAAATAAAATATTTCCAAATAAAAAAACAGCAGAAAATAATGCAAGTGTAATTTTTTTCATTTTATTGTATTTGTTTAATTCAATCTCTTAAATAATT
>CAIQBY010000305.1 GCA_903870175.1 uncultured Bacteroidota bacterium | reverse complement strand
GATATATTAGGAGTAGATGAATTGCAAAATGAGGCTTCATTTACAATAGCACCTAATCCTTTTACTTCCAAAACAAACATTACCTTTACAAATGAACAAATAAATACCACAATAAAAATAACAGATATACTTGGCAACGAAATAAAAACAATAAGCTTTAGCGGTAAAGAATATACGTTGGAAAAAGATGAAATAAAGGCAGGTATTTATTTTGTGCAGATAACTGTTGCCAATAATAATATGGTGAACAGGAAATTAGTGGTGGAATAATAGGTACGGATAACGCCCTTCGACAAGCTCAGGATGACAAAACAAATTTACGAATCGGTGTAAATCTTAGTAATATTTGGTATCTATTTTATAATCATAATTGCCCAAGGCAATCAAAATCATTTTTCATCCCTGTTTTCTTAATAAATCAGCGTTCCAATCATAGCTGCCTGCCCGGCAGGCGCGAGTCTTTTCGACTCGTGCCGATTATTAAGTGGTGTCCTCACCACTACATAAAGTACTTACACTTACTATTTGTTTATACATTAAGCTTGCTAACCTAAAAAGTGTAGTTTTGTAAATAATCTAATACAAGAAACATTGTTGGTGAAAACCCAGTACGCGCTAAGCTGTCGGGAAGGAATGTGTGAAGGAGCTTAGTGTGGTTTTATAAATTGTAAGTTTTTACTTACAGACAATAAAAGTAAGCCAAGCTTACAAACTAACTAAACACTAAGCCCAGCCGCACTATTCAACGCTTCAGCTTAGCGCTTATACGGCTTATCAACAAGTACGAAACGAATACTAACTTAATAAACACCGCCGCCAAATACACACTATTTTATCGGGAAGTAATTAGTGAAACGTTATAGGATATTTTGAGACCAAAAGTGAGACAACGAAAATTAATAAGCCAAAGGCATCCTGCTTTATATTTTATAGCAGTCTGGACAAGACGTATCGAGCGTTATGCAGTCTGGTATTTTGGCAGAAAAAAATATGTGAGTAAAAGAACAACAGACAAATTGGCTTTTAGAATAAAGAAACACCAATCGGTTTTATTGAAAAAACTTGGAGAAAGTGATATGCAGTTACAAGTTAACAAAGTAACAAATTTGAAAATTGCAATTAAGTATATTGACGGGATATTAATAAAACCGGGTGAAACATTTTCTTTTTGCAGACTTGTAGGTTTACCAACAGTAAAGAAAGGTTATTTGCCCGGTATGGAATTAACCTTCGGAGAAGCAAGAGCAGGAATAGGTGGAGGAATTTGTCAAATTTCAAATCTTATTCACTGGTTAGTAATTCACAGTCCGTTGACAGTTACCGAACGTTATCACCATTCATTTGACCCATTCCCTGACGATGGACGTGTATTGCCATTTGGTAGTGGCGCAACAGTTTTTTATAATTATCGCGACTTCCAATTTACAAATAATACAAACCATACATTTCAAATAAACCTATGGCTGACAGATAAATGTCTGGATGGCGATTTAAGGATAGACAGTGAGCTTGATTATGCTTATCATGTAATTGAAAAAGACCATCAATTCATAAAAACAGAAGGACAATTTTATCGTAAGAATGAAATATGGCGGGAAAAAATACTAAAGTTTCAAAGTGGAAAAGTTGTAGAAACAGAATTAATAACAAAAAACTTTGCACGGGTAACTTATACGCCAGACTACTATAATGAAACCGCAAATTAATACTACCGCAGGTTGGACAGAACTGGTTATTGATGATGACTGTGAATTCGATAAATTTTACAGGACAGCTAAACTTTTAAAAACTGAATTCAAATTACGTTTTATAAGTAAAATTGATGACTATGATACACTTTACTGGGACTTTAAATACAAAACCAATAAACTTGTATTGCATTATAACATATACCTTGGAATAAGTATATTTCCGTTGGCATTAAAAAAAGCTACCGAATCGGATAATGCAAGTGTAATAGAAATAGGAACTTTACTTTTCCAAAAACTTATTGATATTGACTGGACAAACTTCGACAGTGGAAAAACTATTGGAACAACAGGTTCTGAAAATGGAAAAATAATAAGCGACATTGAAAGTGCTAATGGAGCAAGAATAACTTTGGAAAAAGAGTGCGGAAACATTCCATTTGCAATAACACTTGGAATATATGGATTGATGTTTCATACTCATTATGAAAGTGATTTCGAAAAAGCCAACGAATACATAATGCAGACAAAATTTAAAATAAATAAAATATTCGATTTGTATGACGCACCGGTAGAAAGACGAACAGATTATTGGCAAACAAAACTGGATAAAAAGATGAATGACCTTTGCGAAATTACAGAAACACCAACTAAGGAATAAATGAAAAGAAGGGTGTTAAGCTGTCGCATTCAATGACAAGAAGCCAATAAAAAGTATATTATTTTTAATCAGTAAATTTTCGAGTATTCACAAAAGCTCCACTCGCAGGAGAAATAAAAAAGTATTGTTTTTGTTATTAACATAGAATTTTGGATAGGTAGTTTTTATTAATTTTGTCAATATAGTTTAGTAATATGTATCCATACCACAATAAAATAAAACAAAGAATAAAAAATAACGAATTGGTAAGTTATGAATATCTGGAGAAATACAAGGATATATCTCCCTGTTTGTTGCTTCATTTTGATTCGGAGCCAGCTGTTCGTCCAATCAGAGAACACCGCTTTAAAGAATATGAAGAGTTATTTAAAGAGATTAGAAAATAAGTTGTGACATTTGTTAATTACCTGTATTATCAGAAATAAATATAAACCCTAAAATAAAATGCAATGAAAAAAGCAAAAAAAACACCTGCCAAAAAGAAAAGCAGTAAAAAAGCTGTACCGGTAAAAGCTACAAAGAAAGCTGCAAAAAAAGCACCTTCAAAAGCAGCAAAGAAACCTGCACCAAAGGTAACACCCAAATCAATGATTAACATGTTCCTGAAAGAAATGGAACAGGAAGCAACAACAACACGCAAATTTCTGCAAATAGTTCCTGAAGATAAATGGAACTGGAAACCGCACGAAAAAAGCATGACACTTCAACGCCTTGCCACACATGTAGCCGAACTGCCTTCTTGGGCTAGTATGGCAATAAATACTGATGAACTAGATTTTGAAGCAAGCAAGTATATACCAAATCTTGCTAAAACAAATGCAGAACTATTGGCAGTGCTCGATAAATCGTTGGCAGACGCTAAAGCAAGTTTAAAGAAAGCGAGTGACGATATATTATCACGTACATGGGTGATGCGCAGCGGAAAAACAATATTCAGCAAATCAACCAAAGGAGATGTAATACGTATGGCGTATTGTCAGATAGTACATCACCGGGCACAGTTAGGTGTATATCTTCGTCTTTTGAATATTCCTATTCCAGGCAGTTATGGGCCAAGTGCCGATGATACCAGGTTTTAAGGGTTCAGGGATTTAGTTGTAAAGTTAATGTTCGAGCATTTCTATGTGTTCTATTACCTTCAAAACGAGATGATTTTAATTAAAAAGAAAAGGTTGCAGTTCTAAACATCATCAATCGAAGAATATAAACAGTAACATTTTTATTATTGATAAGTATTTATACTAGAAGCATAAATACCAAGCCTGCGTAGAACAATAGAGCGGATAAAATAATCAATGGAAAAAGAATAAATACTATATGGACGAAAGTCCATATAGATTTTAGAATATGTAAACAATTGTAAATAGCGATACAACATAAAATAAGTGAAACACATCCTGTAGCAGATAAGAAATATTTGGTGAATGTTACCTCCCAAAAACTATTGTTATATGCTTCCCCTGATTCATCACCTTTTACCAGCAGCAATAGCAGCAAACAAGTTACAAGTAATAGGACTGCCGAAGCGATGGTATAACGAACGCTTTTACTCATTTGCAAGTTTATAATTACTTTGTCCGAAACAATTTCCTCTGGATTCATTTATTTGCAACGAGTCATAGTAAACGGACTTATTAAATCGGTAAAGTTTTGTTTCCATACATTTGTTAGCCATATCTACTGCATCGTGAAGCGTATATCCGGCACACCAGCGGCGTAGAAAATAGAAATAAAATACAGGCGATATGCTTTCCCTTCCTTTATGTGCCACATAACTTTTTGCACCGAGATGCAGCCATATTTCCGATTGACCTGCACCCGAACATCCTGAATTATATACCATTCTAATTTTCTTTCTTTTAATACTATCAAGTTCTGCCACCCATTTATAATATGCATTTGCATGTGCAAGTAAATAAATATCAACACAGGAGTTATGGTCGAGCAGATCATTTAATCTGTTCACAAACTCGCTATGCTGTTCATCTTTCCTATATTCGGTAAGATATACCACATTTCCGTAACAGGCATTCAGATAAGGATAAGTATATAATCGTGTCCCGAATTTTTGAAAAGGAATAACATTATCACGTATGGCAATGGCGCCTATGTTATTTTGCTTCTTTATTTTCTGAAACAATAAAACAGGACTTTCGCTCATATAAATTACTATGGCAAATATCAGCAATACAGAAACGAATAATATAATTGTTGTTTTTATTGTTGACATATTGGAAACGCTGGTTAACAAATATAGTTTTTAGTTTCTACCAGTTATTATGAATAATTTATATGCAAAAATACGCTTTAAACTGTTCGTTGTTTTAAAAGTGAAAACACACATTCCATAGAAAATCTACTGTTTACATTTTTTTATATCTTAATTGTTCTATTTTACTATTCCATAGAATATAGAAAGTATCAAATTAGATTTATTGTGTTAATTATTTCATTTTTAAAAATTAAGTTAATTCAAATCAATTTTTATTTTTATGTGTTTTGTAAAAAAATCAATAAGCATTTCATTTTTTATACCTTTGCAAAATTAATCTATTGCATTTATTATTGGCACTATATGATAAGAATCAACAGATTAATGTAATAAAATGAACCCAGGAAAAACTATATGAATCCAAATACAATACGAAGAATTGATTATTATATAGGCAGGCCAATTTGTTTTCTACTTACACTGTTTCGTTCTTCCGGTAATAAAACTGCGAAACCCAATAAGATTATTTTCCTTAAATTTATTGAGCAGGGAGCTACCGTACTTGCTTACAGCGCAATGAAACGTGCTGAGGAACTGGTAGGGCGCGAAAATATTTATTTCTGTGTATTTGAAAACAACCGTTCGATACTTGATATTATTGATATTATTCCTCCGGAAAACATAATTATTATTCGTGAAAATACATTTTTAAACTTTCTTGGCAGTGCATTTTCCGCAGTAAATAAAATAAGAAAAACGAAAATTGATACCGTAATTGACATGGAGTTTTTCTCGCGTGCTTCTGCCATTTTCGCTTTTCTTTCAGGAGCAAAAATAAGGGTTGGGTTGCACCGTTTCAACAGCGAACTGCCTTACCGTGGAAATTTGATGACGCACAGGATTCAGCATAATCCTTACCTGCATATATCTTCGTTTTATTTTTCGCTTGTAGAAGCTGCTTTGCAAAACCCTTCGGAAATACCGATGATGAAAGTTCCGATTTTGCCTCTGCAAAAGGCATTGCCTGTATTTACTCCTACTGATAAAGAGAAAGCTGAAATGCAAAGTCGTCTTTCTTTAACTTTAGGCAATGGAAATAAAATTGAAGAACTAAAACTTGTGATTTTAAATCCGAATGCAAGTGATTTATTGCCACTGAGAAAATGGGAATCAGATAAATTTATTGAACTCGGAAAAAAAATAATTTCAGAGAATGAAAATGTTCGAATAATTATTTCCGGTGCCGTTTCCGAACAAAAAGATGCGGAGAATATCTGTATGCAAATAGGTTCTTCCAAGGCAGTTTCTTTTGCAGGAAAAACAACACTTCGCGAGCTGCTTGTACTTTATACCTTATCGGATTTACTTGTTACCAATGACAGCGGACCTGGACATTTTTCGGCTTTGACAAACATCAGAACCATTGTTCTTTTTGGTCCTGAAACGCCAAAACTATTCGGTCCGGTTTCTCCAAACGCGCATGTTATCTGGAAAGAACTTGCGTGCAGCCCTTGTGTCAATGTTTTCAATCACCGCTTTTCTCCATGCAATAATAATGTATGTATGAAATCGATAATGGTGGATGAAGTTTATTCTTCGGTAAAAGCATTAATGATTTAATAATGGGTACGGCTGGCATAAATTGGAAATCTAATTCAGTTGTCTATCTCACCGCTTTTATTATTTCGCTTGTTACTTTCATTGTTTTTTCTCCTTCTTTTAAATGTGGATTTACCAATTATGACGACCAGAAATACATTGTTCAGAATCATTTAATAACAAGTAAAACACTTGAAGTAAAAAAAATATTTACTTCTGTAGTTACCGAAAATGACTACTATCCTATTACCATTCTTACTTATGCATTGAATTTTCAATTCAGAAAACTCGACCCTTTCGGATTTCATTTCCTGAACGTATTATTCCATGTTTTTAATACGTTCCTTGTATTTATGTTTGTTTTTTTTCTTACAAAAAGGAATTTATTAATGGCATCCATTGTCGCTATTTTCTTTGGTATTCATCCGCAGCACGTTGAATCTGTTACCTGGATTACTGAACGAAAAGATGTTCTGTTTATGTTCTTTTTTCTTATCGGACTTATTACTTATATGCGTTATCGGGAATCGAGAAAAACAAGCTGGTATGCCGTTACATTACTTTTATTTATTCTTTCGTGTTTATCAAAAGGCACAGCAGTAGTGTTTCCAGGTATTATCTTACTTATTGATTTTTTATTAAGCGTTAAACTCAACAAAGAAATGTTTATCGAAAAGATACCTTTCTTTTTAGTTTCGATAACATTTGTAATCATTACTTATTTGCTTCACAAAACAGGAACACTCCGTTTTAATGAAGAACACAGAACTTTTATTCAGAAGATTATTTTCGCTTCTTACGATACTTTATGGTACATCGTTAAATTAGTATTCCCGACCAACCTGCAGGCATTTTATTTAGCACCCGACCTTAATGCAATTCCCCTCATCTTTTATCTTTCTCCGTTTATTTTACTTGGCTTGCTGCTATGTATTTATTTTTATTTCAGAAAAAATAAAGCAGTATTATTCGGCTTGCTTTTTTATTTTTTCTCCATCGTATTGATGCTACAGTTTATTCCTACAGGAGGC
Source organism: uncultured Bacteroidota bacterium (assembly GCA_903870175.1). Taxonomy (GTDB): domain Bacteria; phylum Bacteroidota; class Bacteroidia; order 2-12-FULL-35-15; family 2-12-FULL-35-15; genus 2-12-FULL-35-15. Next base: position 6,639 of record CAIQBY010000305.1, on the reverse strand, counting down.
AGCGGATTTATTATGGCTGACCGCTATAATTATCTGCCTTCTGTCGGATTGCTGTTTATTATTGCCCATTACATTAATATTGCATTGCAGAAAAAGAATTTTTTTAAATATCTTTCCATTGGATTTACTGTTGTTTATTTTTTTGTTTTTAGTTATCAGACTTATGCTCGAACTCTGGTATGGCTCACCAGCGAAACCCTCTGGACTGATATGATTAATCACGACCCTAATAGTTATTTTGCTTATATAAACAGAGGGCAATATTACCAGGATGAGCTTCATGATGAGGCAAAAGCACTTGCCGACTATGGCACTTCATTGAGATTGAAGCCCAACTTTGCAGAAGGATATAATAACAGAGGAATACTATATTTAAAACATCAGCAATATGACCTTGCGCTTTCTGACTGCGAGAAAGCGGTGATGCTCAACCCTTATAATTATGAAGCGTTTAATAACAGAGGAACTATTTATTTGAAAACAGGTCAGCTTGATTTGGCTTTAACTGATTTTAATGATGCCTTAAAATTAAGTCCTGATTATGCATCTGCATATTTTAATCGCGGTTCGGTTTATTTCCAAAAAAATAATTTTGATTTGGCTCTTATCGATTATAGAAAAGCATTGCAGCTGGACCCTGATAATGCTGTAGCTTATACTAACAGGGGAATAATATTTGATAAACAGGGAGAATTTAACTTGGCAATTTCGGATTACAACAAAGCCTTGGAATTGAAACCTGATTTCGCTGAAGCATACAGAAACAGAGGGATTTTGTATGACAATCATCAACAGGATGAGCTTGCGATTTCGGATTACAATAATGCGCTAAAATATAATCCTACCTATGCTGATGTTTATAATAACCGAGGCGTACTGTATGTGAAACAGAATAAATATGATTTGGCAATGGCCGATTATATGAGTGCATTAAAACTAAATCCTGATTATTCACCTGCCTATTATAACAGAGGAATAATTTATTCAAAAAAAAATCAGTATGACTCCGCGTTGGATGATTATACTAAGGCTATAAAGATTAATAAAGATTATGCAGATGCATATAATAACCGTGGAATATTATTCGGCAAACACGGAAAATTGGATTTCGCTTTAGCAGATTTTACGAAAGCAACTCAAATAAATCCTGCAAATGGCAGTTTCTGGCTCAACCGTTCCAAAACAGAAAATAACCTTGGAAATATTGACGAAGCAAGAAATGATGCTCTCAAAGCCAAGCAATCAGGGGTGCAAATCGATGTCCAATATTTAAAAAAGTTAGGTATAATCAATCAATAAAAAAATCTTTTTGAATTTATTTCTGAGAAACTATTTTGAAATATCCTGTTATGTAAACATAAAATCATTAGGAATAGAAATTTAATTCAATTACGTTTTTACTTAAAACTTTCCATATTTATTATAGCGCCACATTAACACTCTTTAACAATAGGTTATGTAACTATGGTTATCATCATTCGTCCTACTCATAAAACATTAAAATCCTTTTAATTTTATTTTATGAGAGAAGCAATCATTGTTATTAGTGCATTCATTACCATGAATAATATAACCAAGGCACAATACATTACTCCGACTGAATTCAGAGGTTTTAATTTTGGTATTTACGCTGTAGAAAATAAAAGCAGAAAAGAGTAATCATTTATTAATCGGCTTAAATTTATTGAAATTATCTTAGATGTTAGGTAACTAAACAATCTGTTGGTTGTATTTAATAATATTCACCACATTTTTATTAGTTTCATTACACCAACTTCTAAAATTAATATTTGAACGTAACTATTTTTACTATTTTAGCACCAAATAAAACAAAATAGTCTGAAATTAGGTATGTTGTTCCGGAGACGTTTTCTCCTGCCTTATCGGATGGCATCATCTTACTTAATTTTATGGTTAAATATATTAAAATAGCTTTTACATCTCTCCGATTTAAGTATTGCTTCCTTTTTGTTTCAATTACAATTTTTTCCTTTTCTTTATTGTCATTTACTGTGGAAGAAGCCAAACCATGTGAAAAAATAGAGAAATTACTTTATCTCATAAACAAACTGCACTTTCAACCACCTGCTATTGACAAAGCATTTGCTGCCAAAGCTATTGAGAATTATCTTTTATCAATAGATGGAGAATACCTAAATTTATATTCTACCGATATTGTTGCTCTCAAGGACATACAAAATAGAGAATCGGACCCGAAGGAATTGTTTTGCAAATCGTATAACTATCTTCTTTCAGTATATGAAAAACGATTAAAACAAACAGACAGTATAATTAACAGTTGCACTGCCAAAAAGTTTGTTTGGAACAAAAATGATTCATTGAGTTTTAGTGAATCATATAAAGATAATTATTCAAAAAATTTAAATGAGAAGACACATAAAATTGAAAAATGGATTAAATTATATACTCTTGGCGAACTTGAACTTGCAAATAAATTGAATAAGGATTTTGAATTCGAAAAGAATGATGATTTGAAAGTGAAAGCAATAAATAAACTTAGGAAAGGAATTCGAAAAAAAACAAATTACCCAAATGGTCTTTCAAATTACCTGGAAGAGAATTTACTTGAAGCTATGATTTATACCTGCGACCCGCACAGTGATTATTTTACTCCTGTGGCTAACAAACATTTTAAGGAGTCTTTATCTGCTACGGTTGAAATATATGGCTTTTCGTGTGATGTAAACAAAAATGAACATATCGAAGTTGCTTCAATTGCACCCGGCAGCCCTGCCTGGAAATGTAATAATCTTAATGTTGGTGATCAGGTAATTAAAGTAAAATTTAAGAACAGACCTGTTATTGATGTCGGAGATTATGATATAGATGAGTTTAACGACTTGATTTATAAAGCATCGGAAAAGGAAATGAGTATTACTGTATTGAAGAAAAACGGTGAACTTGTTGAAATTTATCTGGCAAAGGCGGCTGTAAAGTCGGACGACAATGTGGTTAACAGTTATATACTTTCCAAGAAGTATCCGATAGGGTATATTTCTCTTCCGAGTTTTTATACTGATTTTTCTAAAAACGTTCCTTTAGGATGCGCCAACGATGTTGCCAAGGAAATCATTAAACTTAAAAAGGAAAATATTCAGGGACTAATAATCGATTTGAGAAATAATGGCGGTGGTTCTGTAGATGAAGCGGTAGACCTTGCCGGTATTTTTATTGACGAAGGACCTTTATTTTTAAGGAAAGTAAGAAACCAGAAACCAAAGGTAGTAAAGGACATGAATAGAGGATTGATTTATGACGGACCTCTTGTAATTATGATTAATAAAGGCAGTGCATCTGCTTCCGAACTGCTTGCCCAGATGCTTAAAATGCAGCAGCGCGCTGTTATTGTAGGAAGCAACTCTTTTGGAAAAGCAACTGCTCAGGTTATAATACCTCTCGATACATCTTATACACTTTTTAATACGGGCAAATTATACGATGAAAAAAATGGATTCATTAAAATAACCGTTGAAAAAATGTACGATCTCCAAGGTGCAACTCATCAGAAAATAGGAGTTGTTCCTCATATACCAATTCCGGATTTGTGGAGTGATATTGCTTTGGGAGAAATGGAATATGCTAATGCATTGCCAAATGATAATATTGATAAAAAAGTAAAAATTGAAGCGTTGCCTGATAATAAAATAAATATTTGTGCCGACTTGAGTTCTGCAAGAATAAAGAAAGATAATCAGTTTAAACGAATGAAATCATTAACGGATACAGTACGTGCAATGAATAAAAGGAATTCAATTCCATTATATCCTTTTAGCTATTATAATATCCTTCAATCAAATAAACTTATTGACAGTATTATTGATACTGCTCTTTCGGTTAATGACCCTTCGTTAGTTATAATGCCAAATAAAGACAACAGCGATATTATGAAAATGGATGAATTGCTGAACTCAATTATCAATAAGGAAATGGACAATTTGAAAAAAGATGTATATTTACGCGAAACATATAATATTATAAACGACTACATATCCAATTAATTTATGAAATTAAAAACTACAAAATCAATTATTCTATTTGGAATTCTTTTTACTTTTTCAAATGCAGAATCTTTTTCTCAAAATTTTAAAGATGCCGGAACCTATTTTGAATATGTAGGTAAAGAATTTAAACAGATATCAAATGATATGTGGGATTATACCAGCGCGTCAGCCCATGGAAAAAGAGCAAAAACTGTTGGTAATAAAAGAAAAGAACTGGTTTCTCAAATAAACACTTCGATGAGTAAGATTAAAAGCATGCCTTCATTTAACGGAACTACTGCGTATCGTGATTCTACAGTGTCATTTTTAAATTTAAACAGGTTGGTATTAAATGAAGATTATGCCAAGATTGTTGATATGGAGGAAGTGGCAGAAGAATCGTATGATGCTATGGAAGCATATATGCTGGCTAAGGAAAAAGCAGATGATAAGCTAAAAGCCGCTGGAGATATGATTGATAGCGAAGAGCATAAATTTGCTGCCGACAATCATATTACTCTTGTTGAAAACAAAGATAAAATTGGTAAAAAATTGGAAGAAGCTGGTAAAGTGTATAAATATACCAACCCTATTTATCTGATATTTTTTAAAAGTTACAAACAGGAGATGTATCTTATCAATGCTCAAAATAAAGGAGATGTCAGCGGAATGGAACAAAACAAAAATGCCCTGATGCAGGATGCAAAAGAAGGAAAAAAGAAGCTGGAAGCAATAAAAGATTATAAAGGAGATTTAACTCTTAAAGTGGCGTGTAAAAACATGCTTGATTTTTATGAGTCCGAAGCAAAAAAGTATGATGATATTTCCAACTATTTTATGACTAAGGAAAAAGTGGACAAGATAAAAACTTCTTTCGATGCTAAAAAGGATAAGGAAAAAACAAAGGAAGATGTTGACCAGTATAACGCAGCTGCAAATGAATTTAATGCTGCCAATAAAAAATACAATACCACTAATCAGGAATTGAACCAGAGCAGAAGCAAGCTAGTTGACGAATATAATAATGCTTCTCAAAAGTTGACTGATAAGTTTGTTCCTAAAAGAAAGTAAGCAAGAGTTTCTTCTAATGATTTTCTATTAATAGATTTATTTAGTTTTTTATTCGGCTTTTACTATTCATAACACCAATCGGTGGAATGCACAGTCCCTGATTATTAATTATTTTCTTACAATGGTACTATAAGAATGAGATAATTACCGATATTTCTATTTACAAAATTGAAGCCTGAAATTTTTAAATACTGATTATCTATAAATTCAATATCCTTTAGCAGAACTTTGATTTCTTTTGGAAAGTAATTGTAATCTATCGCATTGCCGGAAAACATAATTGAAAGATAACCACGGCCACTTGTCGTGCTGATTTTAATATTTGAATCAACATTTGATAGTGCTGCTATACTTGTAGTGATTGTTAATTTTGCATCAAAGGAATAGGACGTATGATTTTCAAACAAGTCATTTTCAGTTAAAATTTCTTTTAAAACTGCCACTTTGCTTTTCTCTGTCATAAATATTTTTGTATCTGAAATTAATCTGTTTTGTATTATATTAATCAATACTAATTTCATCAAATGTTTTTAATATCCGTTCAATTCTGTTCTTTCTTGATTTTCTTATTTTTGATTGCACTTCCACTTCAAATAACCCAATCTTTTTTTCGACTTTTCCTATTCTGTAAAATTCAGTTTGGCATAATGTTTTCAAATCACTTTTTCTTAGATTAAAATATAATAAAACTACTTTTAATTCCTGTTCGGTTAGTTCGTCTCTACTATCCTGAACATTGTATTCATCAAGAAGAATAATATTGTTTTCTTCAAAACAGATTTGTTTTTTATGCTGTTTATATACTCTGAATGTTCTTTTCTTTTTATTATTCGCATCATACGTTGCGCTCTCCATAAATCCATTACTTGATAAAATATTTGCTAAATTGTCGTCTGCTTTAAATGTCTTCATATTTATTTTTTTACCTGGATGTTAAATTCAATATTCTTTTTAATATTTCAACATATAATAATAAACCTGTCATCAAACGCCTGTGATTGTTCTAATTTCAGGATATAATTATATCAAACTACATATTTTACTGATTCTATTATTAAAAATTTTTTAACAACTTAAATAGTAGACGCAAATGAAGACAAAAAGGTTGCTTGATGATATAAAATAATTAAATACCAAAACAAAATAATTATTTTTTGCAATTGACACTTTCTCTTATTAAATTATCAGATTTGAATCTTTGATGAAATACTATCAGATTATACCAGTAACACGAAAGGATGCCGGAAACGAGATTAAATAGTTTGAAGATAATACCCTCGTTTTCAAGATTATTCTGATAAAGTAAAATCTATTAACTGAAAAGTAATTTTTATTGTTAATTTTGTAGACGTAAATAACCATTATATGCAATAATTTTTATTTTTTATATGATATTACTTTTGGATTTCGATTAAAATAATGTTTAAAATGAATAACCCCGAGGCAGAGCCTCGAGGTATCGTGTTACTCGAACAAACTTAATTGGTTTTTATGCAACTGTTTATATGTACTTTTCTCTTCTCCTTGATTCTGAATATACTTTTGAATTACATCTTCATTTGCGTAT
>CAIQBY010000304.1 GCA_903870175.1 uncultured Bacteroidota bacterium | reverse complement strand
GTTGCGAACAATTACCCTTAAATATGAAATGGATCAGCCATTTAATGCTACCGAAAAAACTTTTATAAAAAAGTATTTGCAGCTGCATACCCATTCGTTCGAGATGCTTCAAAGAATAAAAAAGTGCCGTAAGAAAATAGAAGAATTGCGTAATACATTGCCTCAACTTTGGGAACAGTTGCCAATACTGAAAGATGAACTGGACAAAGCCAGAAATTCTATCTGCATGCCGTCGCCTCATTTTAAAGGGATGTGGAGTGATGTTGTAAGTTTTACAGTGCCAACTCTTGAACAAAGTCAGCAAAATGTTGAAAAATTCAACAGTCACATGGCTGCTTACCATAAAGAACTTATGGATTTGGATAGAAAATGTGATATCGTTTATCCTGAATATGAGTGGGTATTGGATATAAGCAATTGTGAAGATGACAAAGCCACTAAAAAATTATGGGATGAGGTTGAAGATTTGAAAAGCAAGTTATTCGACGACTTAACAAGCAGCATTTCGTCATGTGAGATTGACGAAGACTGGGATAATTTTTTGGGCGAAGGCTGGAGTCAGGTGAGTGAAGCAAGTAATAAAGGAACTGATGACTGGAGTCGCTTTTGTGACGAACAAAAATTGCTGATAAATGTATATACGGCTTTATGCAATTATTGTCAAAATGGAAATACAAGTGAAGATGATGAAGACGACATTGAAACTATTGATATTAATGCACTGCCAAAGGAAAATGAATCGGACGACTTACGGGCGGAGACCATAAAAAAATACAAAACCGATTTGGAAAACAACACTAATACCTATTTCGATTCGCAGGACTGGCACATTATTATGGATGATTTCGCGTCGAGAAATGATAATAAAAATATGGATATAGCTATTGAACGTGCATTAAAACAGCATCCCGATAATTCATCCTTGATAGGAAGACTGGCTTATGCCGAAACAGAAAAACACAATTATCAGAAAGCCCTGGAACTTATCAAACAGGTAGAACAGCCGGGAGCCGAAATTCATCCCAACATACTATATAATAAAGCCAATATTTATTGCCAGTTGCATACACCGGATTTGGCAATACCTATTTATAAAAAATTTGCAGCCATGGAAAGTAAAGACCTTACCTGGTGGCGCACCCATTCTATCGACCGGCTTATCGATATTTATGAAGAAAAAAAAGAATACGACCAGTGTATAGCCTGGAGCAAAAAAGCAATTGAAGAGCGTAAAGGCGAACACCACCTGTATGCTAATATGGCACTCTATTATTCATTAAGCGGCAATAATGAAGAAGCAGAAAAACTGATGACAGAATATGTTGCCGCACACCCCAAAAGTGATTCCTGCTGGGAACGACTTGGTAATATTTATGTCGAGATGAAACAATATGAAAAAGCGATACCATGTTTCGATACCGCATTTAATATTGATAAAGACGAAAACTACGGAACACTTAATCTTAAAGGGAAAGCATTGATGGAATTGAAAAGATATGATGAAGCCTTGGTTTGTTTCGAAACGTGTATTCTCTATTATAAACTCGGAGATGATTTCTTTATTTCCGCCGCAAAATGTTTTGCAGCACTTAACCTGCCCGAACTTTCAACTGCCCGTTATCGCAAAGCATTATCTCTTAATCCCGAATCAAAAGAAGCAATGGATGCTTTGAAAATAGTAACCGGTATTCAGAATTAAGGCGTTGTAAAAGCAGACCGTAAAGCACTTATTTATTAGTAATACGAATTATAAAATAAACAGAAGAGTAGGGGAAATTGAATAGTAATAAAATGTGTTGTCAAAATAAATTATTTACATTTTAAAAATCATACATCATGAGTAACAAAACGTCGTATCACGAGAAAGAAATAAATACTCAGGCACTGTATAAAGAGTGGAACGAAATCATTCAGCAGGGCATCGATGTAAAGAAAAAGCAGCAGGAGCAAGCCAAGTATTTTACAAAGCTCGACCAAGGCTTTATTGCATGCCGCAATAAAACAGCAGCTATTATGCCTGAAATAGAAACCGTGATAAAAAAAGCGGAGAATGCAACACCTGTTATTCCGCTCAAACATAACTATAAAAAAGGGGAGAAACACGCTCCTACAAATGAGCAGGAAGCAAAAGAATTGAAAATGACTCCTGAAGGAACATCATATAAAGATTTATTAAAAGTGATAAGTACTTTTTTTGAAGTGGTAGTTATGGCAAAAAAAGAAATGGACAGAATGTCAGGAACTTTTAATAATTTAAATAATGAGGCGAATAAAAGTGAAGCCTCCGGAACTATGAAGATGATGATTGATATATTATCAAAAATGGATTCCGGCCGGCATCAACCCGGCAATCTGGCATATTTAAAAGCAGGGAAAAATCAGTTTGTTGAATCCTTTAAAGGTGTTTCTCATCTTCAAAACTTAACTCAGGGAGTACTTGATGATTATACTAATGATTCGAAACGTGATTTGTCACTGCTAACATTGATTAATGGTTCTATCAATCAGGGCTTTGCTTATATCCAGAAATTTTTTGGAGCGATAATATTAACGTATGCTGACGAAACTGGAAAAGATGAAGAGTTGGATAACGGACTTAACCTGCTTATTGAAATTCATAATATGCTTATTTCTTATCGTTATCATATATCCGAACTGAATTTATACTCGCTTGAGGCAATTCAAATATTGACAACAAAACAAAACTTCACAAGTAAGATGATAACCATTCAGGCTTTGTTTTATGAAAACCTGTTCGATTAAAAATAAAACCATAGAACATCTCGCTTATGATAGTACCTTCAATGAATCTGGATGAGTTAAAAAAAGAAATAGATAAGGATCATGCTATATTGTTTCGCAAATCTGTTTTTGTCGGTCATCAGCTGGAAAGAGAATACAGATTGAAATCAAATGAAAGAAAAAAAATCTCTTATGATTATTTTTCCAAACACAAAAACAACTGGGTTTATTTTTTTGATATAACAAAAAATAATACAGTCTGTTCCTTTATGATTTATTATTATTCCGACAGAGGATTAAATGCATTTTTAAAACTGGATGATAATACCAGCTTTGTTTTTTTTTCCGCACATTTTTTTACAAGATATAATGAGCGGCTAAAACTTAATTATACTTCACCTAAACAAATGATTCATTATTTTATTTCTAATAACACTGGTTTTATATTTCAAAAAATAGATATGATAGATAAAACCAGATATAAATTTTTCTGCAAATTCAAAGATGGCATTGCCCTGGGGACAATGGATTTGGAAACAAAAATTTATAAGATGAATACGTTTATAACACAGGATATGCTTTTTGGCGACCAGCAGGATCTGAATGATAACCTTAATAAACAGCTGGACAAATATCTTCAAGATTCAAAAATACTCGTTTAGCAGAGGTTATTATTGGTATTTAATCAGGTGCAGGATACGATCAATACCTAGGGCGTTAAAAAAAGAGATTCATTACCGCACCATTTTCCTCCCTTACGAAATTTGCCATTCCGATGTAAATCGCTTTTTAAAATCAGTATAAATTAATAATTAGACCTTGCTTCATCTATTTAGGTACATTTACTAAAATTAATAACTTATAATCCTTACAAATGAATGCAGTAAATATCAGTATTAGTACATCCAAAGTACCTCATATCGAGGATGGATTGCTTATTAGATTTGGCTTATTAGTGAGTGATTTAACCTATTCGGCAGGTGATTTGTATAATGCAATTGCATTTGATGATTATGTAAATAAAGAAAATTCAGTAAAAAATAAACTTGACTTTTTGATTGGTAATGCACAGGCACATCCGGATGTTTCAGGTCAGGAAGCAGCTTATTTTTCGAATATTAAAACGGCATACAAACATTATAAAGGCATAAAGTTTAAATCGTCACAGGAAATAAAACAATTAAGAGCAGCAGAAGCAATAATTTGCGAACACCATAAAATAAGTATGGATGGATATAGAGAATTGTTTTCAAAAGCCGGATTACCACAACTGATAAAATTTATTAAAAACGGACTTGTAATAAATGCTTCCAACTGTTTGAACCCGGAGGAGAGAGAAGGCGAATCGTTTTTTTTAATGAGTGAAATTATTCTTGACAGATTTGAAGCAAATACAGGAGATGATATTTTTATGGTTACCGGTAATTTCAGAAAATATATAGAAGAAAAAAAGATTGAAGTAGGAGAGTTTGGCAGTACAATAAATAAAAATACAAAGATTATCCGTGCTTATAATATTTTTGTGCTTCCTGCTTTAATATTTCTTAGTGCCGATGAAATTGAACTGGTACGGGAACACTTATTAAGTACCAATATAGTTTTCAGAAACAATATGGATAAGTGGTGTACCGCATTAAAAACCATTCCTTTTCTGCCCGAAAATTTCGCATCTTTTAATAAAACATTTATCAATGATATAAAACCGCAGGCCGATTTGCTGCAACAGGAGATGGACAAGGACATCCGTCTTAAATTATTTAAATCAGTTACAAGAGGTTCTGTAGAGTATGAAATAAGTTTAAATATATGCAGCATCGATGTATATTGGGATTATCTACATCACATTAATGCCATTACAGACGAATCGTATAATATTATCAAACAATATCCTGATTACGAACGGCTGAAAAATAACTCTTGTATAATATTGGAAGGAGCCGGAATAAATCATATTGAAATAGCTGAAGAGGCAGCATTAAAAGAAAGCGCAAAATAAAATAAACCATAAATTCTAAAATTAAAACCATGAAAATATTACCAAAACAGTATGAGTATTTCAATATAAAATCAATTCAATCTGATTTTACAATTGAATTCGACACTTTAAAAGAGTTGGCTCGGTATGCAGAGAAAAACGCAATAAAATGTATTTTTATTTTACCCGAAAATAAAGACATTCCCGGAAAGTTTGCCTTCTCCAATAAAGGTGGATTGATGCAGCATCCTACGGAAGGTTACCTGTCGCTGGAAGAATTCAAATATGCCGACAGCAATGGTTTTCCTGATTCTGCAATTTATAACGAAGCAATGAGGCTCGGATTTCAGAAATATGATGAATATAAAATGAGTACGGAAACCGGTATTACTGATGCCAAGGAGTATGATGAAATAAAAAAGGCAGGTTATATCTTAGCCTTTTCTCAATTTGATACCACACGAAAAGAAAATGCAGAAAGCCTGCAGTTAGAAGAAATAACAAATGCCTTCGAGATGCGTGAATGGGTGAAAGACAAAAAGTTTGATAGTATTGTTGAATTTTCTTCGGCACTGAAAAATGGTTTTCTTAGTCCGCTGGAATACCGCGATTCTATTACCAAAAGATATACTTTATATGAAGATTATATTAATGGAATTACTAACGGCTTTATTAACGGGGAAGATTATTATAAATGCAAAGCTAAGGGTATTGAAGATTATGCTGAGATGGCATTATGTGCCAACCTCGAATTAATAACTATTGCCAACGTTACTTCCGACCAGAAATTAGTTTGTGTACTGATAAGTAAAGTAGCAGCAGGCAAAAAAACTTCTATAAATAATCTTTATGAATTATTAAACGAAGAGAAAAAAAACTATACCAAAAAATCAGGAGAATTACCCGCCTGGTTTACAGTATCTATAAATTCCATCAAAGACCTTATTCAGTTTATTTCCACAAACGAAGATATAACAAGGTACGGACATTATGATGCGGACGGACAGTTTTTCCAGAATAAAAGGATTCAGGAACGCAGCGTAATACTTGATGGAGGCAATGTGGCGTATGGAGTAGCAGGAGTAGCAGGCAAACAGCCCTATATAAAAAACATACTTATAATGGTTACCTTTTTATTGGAAAAAGGATTTACTGACATTACAGTGTTTACCGACGCCGGACTTAAACATAAATTTATTGATTTGGAATTATTGCCGGAAGTAGAAAAGATTTGTAAATTTCAATACACACCTGCCGAAAAATCTGCAGATATTTTTCTATTAAGTTTTGTAAAAGAAAACAGATGCTTTATTATCAGCAATGATAAATTCCGTGAGTGGAAAGTGCGCGACACCTGGGTAGCAAATAATATAGATGATTATCGATTCCCATTTATGATTCAGGACGAGAAAGTAATTATGCCTAATCTGGATAATTAAAATATCAGGTAAATTTCTGTATTCCGCAGCCGTTAGTTAGTTTAATAAGGCAACCTGCTTTGAAAAAATCAAAGGACAGGTAAGAAGTATATATTTAATAAAAAGTAACGGAATACATAATTGAGATTTTAAATGATATATTTGACCTTAATAAACTGAATAAAGTTATGGAAGCACCTAAAGACGTAAAATTATTTGAAGGAGAATTAGCCACATTTTGGTTTGATGAATCGGGAATATTATGTGCTAATTCCAAAATTATTGAGCGAACAATGGAAAATCAGAAAAGAAACTATGATTTTATACGGGAAATATGCGCTAATAAAAAAGTTTGTATACTTACGGATACTACCACGTCCAGCCCTTTAGAAAAGGAAGTGCGCAACTATGTGGCAAATGAAATAAAAACAGTATTTAATGCGATGGCTATTATTTCACATTCTGCATTAGGCAAAATGATTTCAAATTCTTTTCTCATGCTTCACACCCCGGCAATTCCGGTAAAATTTTTCTCTGATGAAAAAGAAGCAAAAGTTTGGTTGCATAACTTTATGTAGCTAATTTAAAAATTACCTAATAGCGAATTTATACTCCTTTGTCAAGACACATTCTCGAGGCAGTTTATCCTAACGAAAGAAAGACCGAATTGACAACAAATGCAGTCAGTTCGAGCGTAGTCGAGAACACTTCCTCATGAGGATTGTATATTTGTCAAAGACACTTACCCGCAATAATCTCAGTAAAATGTAGGAATAATGTAATTTATATAAGAAATTGTGTAAGTATTACCAATCAAAAAACCAGCACTTTTGTACCTTATAAAACAGTAAATTATTCACTAAAAATTAATGTTATGAAAAAGGTAAAAAATATTTCTACTGCAAAAAAATCAAAGATAGCAGTAACAGTAAAGAAAGCTGTTAATAATAAAAAGGCAAAAGTTTCGGAAGGTATGAAAACTAAAGTTACTGCAAAGAAAGCAGCAAAAGTCGAAGTGGTTAAGAAAACAATTCGCCCTGCAAAAAAAGCTACAAAAATGCCGGTTTACGGGAAAACACAAAGTCATATAACTGCAAAAACAAAGAGTATTGTTAAAAAAGAAACAATGGTTAAACCACCCGTTGTGCCTGAAACAATTATACATGGAGAAGATTTGCATTTAATTCCAACACATAATGAGATTCATCCTTTAACAACTTTGGAAGTTCATCAGAAAGAAAATCTTTTTCATCATCACGAAGAAGTAGCTTTTCATCAGGAAAATCAAAAAGTAAAAGCGGCCATGCCTTCACGCAAAAGTAACAAGAATACGTATCGCAAGGCTGGCAGGAGATAGGTGATTAAATAATTGTGCAGGGCATGCTTTATAATTGGCATGATAAGGTTGAAATAGGTAAGAATTTATTTTATTACTATTGCACAATCAATGAAAATTGTAAACCCAATACAAATGTCATTAAATAAATTTAGCTTACTATTTATTTGTTTTATTGTTGCATGTTCTCCTTCCCGAAAATCAGTAAGTCATGATCAAACAGTGTCTAAAGAAAAATCGACAACGCCTTCAGGAAACAATAACTTTATTGTGCCCCCTGCAATTATTTATAAAACTAAAATGGATTATAAATACAATGTTCCAATAACATTATCTGATGATGGAAAAACAATTGTTTCCTATCCTGCTCCTTCTGATTTATATTATAAGGGCTCTTTAGCCTATCCTACTCAATTGGCAAATGGATATTTGCTGGATAACAGAGGGGTAAGTTTAACTTCTGTTTTTACTAAATACACTTACGAAGAGTATTCGAAACTAACCGCAGTGCCTGACATGAATACCTTATATGCTTCTATTATTGATAAAAATCCTTTTCTGGAAATGTATAATTGTGGAAACAGAAACAGTTTTACAAATGAAGTAAATGAATTGAATGGGATAATAACAAGTAATGAACTTGATGAATATAAAAGGTTGAAGTAAATTTCCCTTCAATCAAAATATGCGTTTGGATATTTAGTGGTTTCGCAAGTATAATCAATCATTACAATTATTAAGTATTGTCGTAACCACATCCCCAATAAGATAAAATAATGTTTGTGAAAACACCAGCATTGGAATAAAATGCAGATACACATTCTCGACTCCGCTCGAATTGACAAACGAAGGAAGACCCAAATTGACAATATACGTAATCAGTTCGAACGTAGTCGAGAACAATAATATTCAATACCAACGGCATTATAAAATATGTTCGTGATTAATAAGCTCAGTTATTACTGGGGCAGCAAACGTGTTATACTTAATGCATTAAAAAAGAGATTTCTTACCGCATGTGCGGGATTTCGAAATGACAAATCATTCTTGATGCTGAATATCTTCAGTATTTTCTTTCTTCCTATTATGGTATATAATATTTAATAACACTATTGTTGTCGTGAAAGGAATCAGCCAAATCATTTTGCACCCTAATCTATTAATTGCGTTTGCAAATGTTCCGCAGTCCCAGGCATTTAGCAGTATGCAAATAAAAAATATTCCTGTAATAATCTTTATATATCTGTTTATGATTTTAGTATATTTAATAAACAGAAAAAGTAATAGAAGCAAACTTAAAACGATAACGATTGGAAACAGGGAGTTTAAAAAATTGAATAAGCCAAGTTTGGATTGATTTTGTTTTGAGGAATTATAAGAATTCAAATCACAGGGAAAGTATTTTTTAACTCTATCGTGTAATAGTGTTCCTTCCATAAAACTTCCGTTGCCTTCACCAATTGAAAACTGCGAAAGCTGTTGCAGAGTTGCTTTTAACGATTCCTTAATATGCATTTTAATATATTTCGGCTGTGTAAGCGTTCCAACAATTATTTCATTGAATTCATTTTTTGTTTCTTTCCATCCGCCAATTTTATAAAAGGGACTTTTTTCATTCCACAAAAATTTATATGCTCTGTCAGGCAATGAATCTTTATAAGCGCATAATTTGTATTGTCTGGTACCGCAATTATCGCTAAGATAGCTTTGTACAATTCCATGCTCAATCATTGCTCCCATGAAAAAAGCATTTTTTGATTTCGAAATAGCAGAGCCCATTGTTAGTACAGAAACAATTGTTAAAAGGAAGAGAACTGTGATTTGCATATTTCTATTTGGATAATTTTTCTTTAGTAAAACATATTTTTTTAAACTGAATAGTGCTGTAAGTATTAAGCCAAACAACAAAATATGGGAAATGTGCATGGCGACAGAAATGAAAAACAGGAAGTATAGAAAAATCAAGGTTTTTCGGGTGAATGTGCCGAGCAAAATTAATGTGATGCAAAGCAATGCAACAGCAGTAAATATATCAGGCATTAGCTGGCTCACTGTCCATGATACTCCACTGAAAAGTGAAAGAATAATAATAGCTAGAAGCCCGGATTTTAGAAATAATTTTTCACCTGTTACTAATCTTACCATCATGAAAATAAGATAGGAAAGAATGAGTGTCTGGAAAAATATTACAAACCATAACGACAATCCGTTTAAACTGAAAAACCTTAAAAATAATCCGTAAGTAATCGGTCTGTCAAAAGGTGTTTCCAATTCAAGGCCTGAAGCAATATAGGTTGAAGTATCTGAATAAACAATCGGAAAACCATTGCAGAAAGCATCAAGCATTAAACAAAGAGCCCCAAGAAAAACGAATATTAAAAATTTGAAATTGCCTTTCATACTACTGCTTACTTATTTATACTTTTCAGATAGCTTTTCCATTTCGACGTTAAAAGTTTTGAAAATGTATCCAACGTCTCTTTTTGCGTTGCAGAACAATGTTTACAATTAAAAAAAAGTTTGCGATTATAATCATCCACCAATGATTTGTTGTTTTCATTATTGTCAGCTTCCAGACTCAATTCCAACATAACGATGTCTGCCCATGTTTCCAATTCCCGGCCGGTAAAACAGCTTTTATTATCAAAATAGCTTATAAATTCAATCGTGTTTTCCAAGACATATTTTTTTCCAATGCTTCCAAGTCCTTCTGAATAATAACCGTCCGAACTTTTATACGAATTGCCTGCCACTTTAAAATAAAAAGGTCTCGCCTGTTTGTCCTCTGCAGTTAAACTGTCAAGAAGAAACAAAGGGTCGTCGGTATCAATATTTATATATTCGTCATTAAAAAGCCTTTTTGCCAAATTGGAGGTTTTTGTATCTTTTAAATATTTGTCAAAGTCAAAGTTACAAGGGTTTTCAGGATATTTATTTTTTGTGAATGCAAATAAATTCGTTGATAGGGCAAATATCAATAAGCAGGCGGAAGGTTTAATACATCTCAAAATTGCAATTTACTTTTTAAGTGGGTATCAATATTTGTTATTATTATTTCCAAAAATAAGCTTTAATCCTTTCTAATTAATTTCAAAAGTACACTTTTTTATTTGCCTGATTTTTTATTGATTACCATCTAATACTAATAATTTTTACTTACTGAAGTTTGATAAGGGTTGTTCAGTTTTCACTCCTTTTACTGCAAATTATATTAGTTTTTTGATTCCTAATTTCACTTTTTACTATTTAACTCAAGTTGCCAGTTCATTTTTAAATTAATATGGTTTGGAAGTCCCGTAGGGCAATGTCATTAAGTTAAGGAAAATATTTATAACTCTGAAAGAGTTAAATTTGAATAGCCCCCAATGAAATTTTGGGTTTATGAATCACATCCGTTTTTACAACTCTGAAAGAGTTGAATTAAAACATTCAACTCTTTCAGAGTTGTTGTTTCCTATTATTACTATTTCCCCCAATTTCATTGGGGGCTATTCAAATTCAACCCCTCTGGCCAATGTCATTAAGTTAAGGAATTAAAAAGAATTTCGAATTATGTCCTTCGACAAGCTCAGGATGACGATTGAACGTCGAATGTCGAAGTGTGCGGACTTGACTTCATAATTCATAATTCGATGTTCGATATTCGACATTATTTTTCCTTAACTTAATGACATTGCCCTCTGGGACTTTTTAATGTTTATTTTCATTATAAGCTCTATTGATATTAAGTCCCTCTGGGACTGCATTACATGCATATTACCAACTAGCAACTTGAGTTATTTAAGCAAGTTCAAACAATGTTTTCAGTTCAATAATTCTGTATAGACCAAAAACACAAATAAAGAATAAAAAGAGATGTGAAAAACAATTGATTTCTTTTAGTTTTTAATTACATCAGGTTTTATATGCTTTGCTTAATCACAAACATAATTCCATATCTTTGCCGCAATGAAAACCATAAATAAATTCATATTAAAATCATACATCGGTCCGTTTATAATGACGTTCTTCATTTCGATGTTTGTGTTTTTTATGATGTTTATCTTTAAATATATTGATGATTTTGTAGGGAAAGGATTGTCGGCAAGTATTCTAGCACAGTTATTTTTTTATTTTTCTTTCACTACCATACCCATGGCATTGCCTCTTGCTGTGCTGCTTTCATCATTAATGACATTCGGTAATCTTGGCGAACATTTTGAACTTACTGCTATGAAAAGCTCAGGTATGTCGCTCCAGAAAATAATGTCGCCGCTGCTTGTTGTTACCCTGCTTTTATCAATCGGCGCATTTTACTTTTCGAACAATGTATTGCCATATACCAATTTGAAAGTAGGTTCGTTATTATATGATATTCGCGAATCGAAACCTGCATTGCTTTTTAAGGAAGGAGTGTTTAATCACAGCATAGAAGGATTCAGTATGCGTGTCGGTAAAAAAGAAAAAGACGGCAAAACATTAAAGGATATATTAATATATGACCATCGTGCAATGCAGGGAAACAATATAGTATTGTATGCAAAAACAGGCACTATGGAAGAAACAGGTGATAAAATGTTTCTGGTACTTACCTTGAATGACGGAGCAAGCTATAAAGATTTAGTAGATAATAATAAGCAACTCGATACTCATCCGCTTTGGCGCGATAAATTTGAAAAACGAATCATACGTTTTGATTTATCCGAATTTAAAATGTCGCGCACCAGCGAAGATTTATTCAAAGGTAATTATCAGATGCTCAACCTCTCTCAACTGGATAAATATATTGATTCAACTGAATTTAAGAATGCAAAAAGAAAAGTGGATTTCGCCAAACAAATAAAAATGAGCTATTATACCAAATCGACTGATAAAATAGAGAAGGCAGATTCGTTAAGAAAACTTCCTCAACAGCATAAGTCATTATCCGAACTGACAAAAACGCAGCAGTTAAGTGTACTGGAAGGAGCAGCCAATATTGCCCGCAGTGCCAAAGCGTATTCCGATTCGGTAGGCAACGATTATTATTCGGACAATTTGACAATAAAAAAATATGAGGCCGAATGGCATCGGAAATTTACTTTGTCTGTTGCATGTCTGGTCCTGTTTTTTATTGGAGCACCGCTTGGTGCCATTATTCGTAAAGGCGGATTGGGAATGCCGGTAGTAGTTTCTGTTTTGTTTTTTATTACTTTTCATATTCTTTCCATCACCGGCGAAAAGTTGGTGAAAGAAGGTGAAATGCCTGCTTATCAAGGAATGTGGATGGCAACAGTAATTTTATTGCCGATAGGTATTTTCCTTACTTTTAAAGCAACTTCCGACAGTGCACTCTTCGATATTGATGCTTATATTAATCCGGTTAAGAATTTATTTATAAGGAAAAAAGACAGATAACTTATACAGACTTTTTTGATAATTCAATAAAAAATTGGAACTCCGATGACGCGTATTGTTTATGATAAAAAAATGATTTTTACTTTTTTATTTTATAAGACATTGTTAATGTCTTCGGCATTTTGAACTCCAATGATAGAGACAATAAAAAAAGTCCCGAATTTCTTCGGGACTTTTTTATTCAATTCAAAGTTTTTCAGTTCAAAGTTACACAGTTCGGCAACCCAGTAGGCGCTAAGCTGTCGGGAAGGAATGTGTGAAGGAGCTTAGTGTAGTTTTATAAATTGTAAGTTTTACTTACAGACAATAAAAGTAAGCCAAGCTTACAAACTAACTAAACACTAAGCCCAGCCGCACTATTCAACGCTTCAGCTTAGCGCTTACTGCGTCAAGTTTTGATGAGCTGCAAATTAAACTTTGCTTTTTTGCCCCATTTGTTGACAATACCGTACATAATAATTTTTTTGGAGACTAAAATTTTCAAAAACCCTATAATTATT
>CAIQBY010000303.1 GCA_903870175.1 uncultured Bacteroidota bacterium | reverse complement strand
TTGCAACGCATCGGAGTAACATTGCAACGTATCAGAGTAACATTGCAACGTACTGTTTTATGTTTGTAACACGCGAATGCTTAATTAATAAACACTTACAGATATAAAATTCTTGAATAATTACTTAGTCGGGCAGTTTTAGGCTGCATTTTCTGCTCAAAATGATTAAATAAACAGTAAAAAACCGGGAATTAATAACAATACAGGGAAATAGAAAAAAGCAAAATATATACACTATTACAGTAAAACCGATTTAAGAATGATAATTATTTTCCGATGTTTTCAATTTTAAAAACTAATAGACCTCTTTCATAATTGCCGAAGGCAAAAATCATATATCCCAATCCTCTTGGGGTTTTACCCAAGCATTAAGAATTGTCAAAAGATAAAATCATTTTTAATCCTAAACAATCTTATTTTATCTGCGTTCCAATCCTTCATTTTATTTAATTATGAAAGAGGTCTAATAAATAAAAATCAGAATTTTAATAATTGCCACATGCCAAAAAATTGGCTTGGAAAACAAATTCTGGAGAGAAGTGATTTTTTAAAATTTATGTATCAAAAAAATAAAACTTTGGCAAGGCTAAAAATCCAACCAAAGGAAGCAGATAAATAACGTGAAGAAAACCAGGGGCGAGGTGGAGGAGAATTACGAATTACGAATTAAAAATTACGAATGTGCGAAGAAATAAAGAGGAGTAAAAAGATAAATAGCGATGGTGCATTTTTTATTACACTGAGTTAAAAGGAGCCCTTTACTTCGACAGGCTCAGTAAAGGCTAGGCTCAGGATGACAAAACAGAGTGGCACAGAGGAAGGAAAATATTTTGAACTCTATAATAAAAAATAAAACTCTGTGGTTCTCTGTGACTTCTCTGATTTCTTCTCTGTGTAACAAAAAAACACCACCTTGGCAAGGCAATAAAATCAATCAATACAGCCAAATAAAAAGCTTGAAGAAAACCAGGGGCAACATGACATTAAAGACAGGCAACTAAAAAAATAAATCCTCTTTATTCAATCGTCAAATCATAAATCTCACCGGGAATATCATTTGCCGGAAACGGAATATTATCCTGAGAATAAGGTGTACCCGGCCACCAGTTAGTATTATGATATTCCTGCGTAATTATAAGCAGCATTTGATTGTTCGAAATGGAGGTTATTTTATCATTCATATATCCTACTTCACGCATTTTATCGGGCGAAGGACCAATACGCCAGATAATTTCTGTAGGCCGCCAGTCTATTTCAAAATAATAAAATTTACCTGCAAACAGTTCATCATCACTCTCTTCTTTTTTCTCAGTAAGTGCTCTGTATTTTTCGTCCCATCGGTGCGCATAATAGGTCTGACCGGTATGTTCTACAGGGTTACAACCGATACCGAAATTCTTAGGCTCACTGCAAGCCATATCCCAGTTGGTACAAGCCACAGTAACTTTTTTATCCGTATTCAAAATTTCATCCGGCAGCTTCACATTCCAGCTGTTTATGTTTTTATTATCCGCAACAGCATTTCTATAAACCGGCGGAAACACATTGTCGGGACAGTAGGGCGGAGTTTTCAATATTTCAAAATCAATCTCGGTATAATCAACAGCCAGCACTCTTTTATCATTAGGCCCACCCCAGTAAGTTGCCATATAGCCGCCTTTATTGCAGTTTCTCCTGAAATTCCAATCGCCGCCACCTTGCGTTATCAGCCATATTGCGTTGGTTAATCCATTCCAGACATTATTTTTATTCAGCAGTTCTGTCAGTTTTAATTTCACACGATATTTACCGTACGTCAAACCATGCCGTGTAATAATTCCAACACTTTCTTTTTTCCATTCACCATATTGTGTCTTTGGATTTTTAATGATAATCTTTTTTTCTTTAGGGTCCGAGAACACTGTCTGGCAGGGATGTCTTGCAGTCTGGATAATGGTCGGAATCAACTCATCCTTTGTATAAAATGATTTATTCCAGTTGTAATCCATCTTTGAGTAATTGTCCTTCAGCACATCTTCTACCACCGGAATGTTATCCATTTTTGTTGAAATATCAACATAATTAATAAACTGCTGAATCGGCGCATTGTTGTATAGGTTGCTGTCCTGCCCGCAGGTAGCGCAAAAGAATGATTTATCATACTGCTTTCCCTGATATACATTATCATTGATATAAATTCCGTTTCCTAAATCAGGTTCTGCCGTAACTTTTAATAGTTGAGGAAATTCACATACCACGGCACTCTTCAATTGTTTGCCGTCACCGTATTTATAGTAATAGTAAGGTGTTGAGAAGTGTTCCTTATTTTTCAGATGAATATTCTGAATATAATCAGGTATGGATTTTAAATCCTTTTCAGAAACAACAACAAGTAAAAAACCATATTCTCCAACTCTTGGATTCCGCTGCCAGCGATTGTTTATGCCATCCTTAATATATCGTTCTTCATTCCTCGGATTGCCCACAATACGAATAGCATCCTGTATTTTATGAAAACTATTATCGGCATCTACTTTTATTTCTTTGAAAAGAGTGGAAGTATTTTCCCAGCTGCCATAAAAATTTTCTTCCGCAAACTGATGTTCTTTGCCTGTTACAGAGTCGTATTCAGGAAATTTATAACTTTCATTTTGATAATAGATTTTATAATAAAACTTTTGAGCGGAAGAAGTTGTATTCTTAATTTCAAAATCAAAAGCGAACAAACCATCTTTCAATTGTTTTACTGACGGAATTGTAAATCCACTGTTTGAATGATCATAATCAATAAATATAGATTTATGTTTAACGCTGTCCTGCTGCCAGTTACCCAATGGATTCGCATTTTGCAGCGTGAAATCATCACATTTATGGGAAGAATTATCTTTCGAATTATTTGTAGTACACGAAGAAATAAATAGAATGAAAACAGCTATTTGAAAACTGACAATAAGGACGGTGATATGTTTTATTTTATTCATTTACTTTTTTTCTATACTGTATACGCCAACAGAATTAGGCAATGTAGCTATGTTCTTAAAGTGCTCGCATTTTGTTCGGGGAAAAACAGGGTCGGCGCAGTTACAACTTATTACAATTAAAGATGACTGATTGGCATTAATAAATCTACCGGAAATAATCTTGGTAAATTCATAATACTTTGGATTATAATCATTGGAATATCCTTTAAAATCAACATTCCCGATAATATTAAAACCATCTGCCTTATGTTCGATTAACTTCATATCAAAACGCCAGTCGCTATTATATTTTAATATTTCGTTATTATTATCACCGAAATAATCACCGTTATAGGTTACATCTGTTGGAGTAAAAAATGATTTATCATTATCGGGTTCCTTCTTGCTTTTTAATAAACTATCCGCCGACATCGGCCTCACCGAAATCTTCTTGAATTCCTTTGATTCGGGCAGGTACGCATATATTTCAGCTATCCCATCTTTGATATGAATTAATTGTTCCAGCTTATTTTTATCGTGAAGAAAATCAAGGGCGACATACATTTCATTAGGCGTAAAATCTGCAAAAGAAGAACAGTTTATAGTCTGTTTATTAAAATAAATAGTTTTAAAAGGAGGTTTGTTTTTCTGTGAAACAAACTTGTTTTCATAAATACTGTTTCCGTCAATTGTTGATTTTTCTCCCTTCCTGTCAAGGTTTTCGCCATACACAATTTCCAAATCATCAATAATCAAATCTGTTCTTCCCTTATTCCAGATATTCACATTTATCTTATCATCCAATGATAATTTATCGGAAGGAAGAATAAAAGCTGCATTAATTTTTGTCCATTTATTCTTCGGACATACCATGTTTTCAGTGCCTTTCCCGCCCCAAAAAATATTTTCTCCTTTAGTATTTGTTATTCCTGTTGTCAACACTGCATTGGTTTTGTCTGTCAGAGGATAAACCCACACACTGGCTGAGACTTTTTTAAGCACTGAAGATGAAACCTGACTCACTGTTTTCGAAACTATTGGTCCATATTCTTTACCACCAGTTAAGTCGCAAGCCATTTTTCCTGAATGAGCTGTTGTTTGTTTTATTAATTCTGTGCCTGTCAAACCATCCGGAGTTTCAAAATCATAAAAGAAATTAGTAGTTGCATTTTGATTGATGTTCGTTTCACCGCGATTTTCAATACCCCTGTATTGCACCGAAATATCATCAATATAAAATGTTTCCTTGGCTTTATTCCAGGGATAAAGTTTGATTATACTTCCGGATTTAGCAACCTCTGGTTTTATCTCATAAGAAAAATCAAGTGTACACCAGCTTCCATTTTTATCACATACTAATGGTTTGCCATCCCATAAAATATTCTTTCCTGCGGCGTCATCAATAGCTAAAACATATAAAGCTTCAATTTTTTTAGTTGCCAGACATTTTAATTCCACATTTATTTGCCTCAGATTTTGATAATTCGGAATATCCTTTATAAGCTTGGTAATATTAAGGCCGTACTCAACTTCCGGAGATAGCTTTAGACTTTTGCTTCCAGAAGCGGCTTTATCTGTTGATGTTCCGGCTTCATTTTCAAAGTCGTGAGTTTCTGTAAACAAAGAAACAGTAGCAACAGAATCATTCTTTTCAATGTTTTTTTTATCCCCTGAAATGTCAGGTGTAGTCTTTCTTTTAAGAAAATAATAGGAGCCGACAAAACCAAGGGCTACAATAATGAATAAAATAATTATTCGTCTGCCTAAATTATTTTGCTCCATTATTTATTCTGTTATTTTGAATATTTTTGATTTAAAGACTAATAAAATTCAACTTTAAAATCATCTAAAAGAATTTCTTCCTTTGAATTATTCCAGACATAGAGTTTTAAAATATTCTTCGGGTCAATGTTAGCAGGCAATTTAAATGATTCGGAAACTTGCACCCATTTATTATATTCCTTCACTTTATCCTTGATTGGATTGCCTGCCCAAAAAACATTTTTGTTGTCAGTTGCATTATCAATACTGATAACAGTTTTAGCAATTGCCTTATCATTTTTACATAATATCCAGTACGAAAAAACAATTGAATCCAATTTAGTCTTGCTGATATTTTCTATTGTTTTAATATAACCCATGCTATAGGTTGTAGCAGAATCAATAAATGCAACGCTTTTGCCTGAATGTGCATTATCGGATTTTTTAATAGAATAGGTACCTGTCCATTCATCTAATTCAGTATTATTATAGGACATATAAATTGACTCTTTACTTTTATTTTCATTGGTTGAACAGCTTGAAAATAAAATAACAGCCGCTGAAATTAAAACTAGTTTATACATATTATTTCTTTGTTTTAAGTGTTTGTTTTTGTTTCTAATTTAATACTTTATTCGTAATCCTTTTTGGTATTGCACTTATAAGTTTTTTAGTGTATTCCGTTTTAGGATTATTGTAAATATCATCAGCATCCCCCATTTCTTCTATCTTTCCTTTGTTCATCACTACCATTTTATCACTCATGAATTTAACAACTGACAAATCATGGGATATAAAGATATATGTAAAATTGAACTCCCGCTTTAATTCGTTTAATAAATTTAATACCTGCGCCTGCACCGAAACATCCAAAGCCGAGACAGACTCATCGCATATAATAAACTTTGGCTGCAACGCCAATGCACGCGCAATGCAAATTCTTTGTCGTTGTCCTCCTGAAAACTCATGCGGATAACGGTTAAACTGCGATTCACTCATGCTTACACGCTCCAGCAATTCAATAACTTTCTTTTTTCTTGCAGCATTATTTTCCAAAATATTATGAACTTCCATTGGTTCCATAATCGCATTTCCAATTGTTATATGGGGATTAAGGGATGAATAAGGGTCCTGAAAAATTATTTGTATGTCTTTTCTTAAAGCTCTCATTTCTTTTTTGCCAATATGAGTTATGTCTTTCCCATTTAAAATAATTTGTCCTGATGTTGGTTCTATCAATCTTAAAATTGTTCTTCCTAAAGTTGTTTTGCCGCATCCCGATTCACCCACCAGACCAAGAGTTTCACCTGGATACACATCAAAACTAACATCGTCCACTGCGTTTACAAAAGCTGTCGGTTTTCCAAACATTCCCTTATTTATTGGAAAACTTGTCTTAAGGTTTTTTATCTGAAGCAAAGGTTGTTTTGCATACATTATTGTATGAACAGTTTTCCTTTCTTCATCTGAAATGATAAGTTTTTCTGTGATATCATCTACTGTTTGCACTGATTCAGTTATTTCTCCAGCATCATTTATTTTCATAAAGTCAGCAACAGTAGGCAACCATTTTAATCTTTTATTCAATGGTGGACGGCAAGCCAGCAGCCCTTTGGTATAAGGGTGTTGAGGATTTGTAAAAATATCGATTACATTTCCCTGTTCTACCACTTTTCCTTTATACATTACCACTACTTTATCCGCAAGCTCTGCAATCACGCCTAAATCATGAGTAATAAATATAATCCCCATATCATTTTCGAGTTGCAATTCCTTCATCAAATCAATAATAGTTGCCTGAACTGTCACATCCAAAGCTGTTGTAGGTTCATCCGCAATTAAAATATTGGGACTGCAACTCATTGCCATTGCAATCATCACTCTCTGCTTTTGTCCGCCGGATAACTGATGTGGATAACTCTCAAAAATAACTTCAGGACGAGGTAATTGAACTTTCTTGAACAGCTCAATAGTTTTCTCCTTCGCCCCGTTCTTCGAGACATTCTGGTGCTGCAAAATTGCTTCCATCACTTGATTACCACAAGTATAAACTGGATTTAGAGAAGTCATTGGTTCCTGGAAAATCATAGCTATTTCATTGCCACGTAATGAGCGCATTTCTTTTTCAGATATTTTTGTAATGTCTATTTTGCCACTGGTTTTGGAATGATAAACTATTTCACCATTCGCTATTTTTCCGAGAGGATTTGGTATAAGTCGCATTACAGATAATGATGTCACTGATTTTCCTGAACCTGATTCTCCAACTATACCAATAGTTTCACCACGTGAAAGAGAGAAAGAAATACCATTAACAGCTTTAATTATTTCTACATCACTGTAAAATTCGGTAACAAGATTATTTATTTCCAACAAAATTTCTTTTGCCATGTGCCCTTAATCTTTATCCGGATAGATCCAGAGAGCAATTTTTCGGGGAGCTTTATCTACTGTAAAATCAGAACTTTCATCGCTCAGACTAATTCGAACTTCACCATACTTTTCACTCTTCACTGTCCAGATAGTATATCCCTGGCGACTTTGACTTTCACCGTAATGAGCATCAAAGTAGGCTTTGAATTTTGAAAACACATCGTCCGCCTTTTTATTATTACTGATATAAATATCAGATTCTATTTCATTTAATCCATCCTCATCAAAATTATAAGTAATATTAAATGAGCCTATGGAATCTAATTTCATTTCGTAATATAAATATCCGCTGTCAGCTTCCATAGGCTTTACAGTTTCTTTTAATCGAACGGAATCAAATTTGTCGCCTAAACTAAATCCTCTAAAAACACCAGATTCACTAAGCATTACGTTTTCGAATACTGGTCCGTAAGCAGCCATTTTAGATTTAGGCTGTGTACAGGAAACAATAAAAAGTATTGCTGTTAATAAAGATATTAATCCCCATTTCGAAAAATTATTTTTTGAAATCATTTGGTAAATTTATGTGGTAAAGATAGAAAGAATTGAAAGGAAAGATTAGGCAATAATAATATTTTTATCAGCAATTAAAGGTTCATTCATAAACCTTAATAAAAGTTGGGCAACCGTTAAAACATCTTTTTGGCAGTAAGTAACAATACGCTTTAGATTTTTTTCTTCCCAATAAACCCGAGCTACATCACTTCCATCTATGTCATCTTTAGGGGTGGGAATATTAAATATAGTTGCCAATAAATTTAGGGAAGTATAACTTTTATAGTCGCCAAATTTCCATAATTCCATTGTGTCCAGATGATTTATTTCCCAAGGTCGTTTGCCTGCAATATTTAAAGCTTTCGGAAGTATGACACCATTAAGCAGCATTCGTCTGCAAATAAATGGAAAGTCAAATTCCTTTCCGTTATGTGCGCAGAGCATCTTATTTTTTGTGTTATAATGCTTGTTAAGTAAGGTGGCGAAATCTTTCAGAATTATCTTTTCATCATCACCATAATATGATTTTACCCGAAAAGTTTCATCACTTAAAATACCTACCGAGATACATATTATCTTGGCAAACTCTGCAAATACTCCAGCCTTTTTATAACCGTTTTCGGGAGTTTCTTCTTTTTGAAAACGAAACTTTGCATCCCACATTTGTTTCATTGTTTTATCTAAATCTGCATATTTATAAACAACAGGTGCGGTTTCAACATCAAGAAATAAAACATCGGTAAGTTTAATATTGTCAAGCATTCAATAAAAAGTTAGTTTGATTGTCAACGAAGATAAGAATAATGAAGGGACAAGAAAATTTATTATTTAGTCAAACTTAATCCAAGCCACCTTTTTATCCTTATTTCCTTTTCCTACGCCAATTATGCCAACTGCAGTATTTAATTTAGAATCATAATTCATACTGTAAAAATATATATTGTTATTTCCATTTGGTTTACCGAAAATATAATTTTTTTCAATTTCTCCTCCTGCTTTCAGTGAAACTAAAATTGCATTTGATGCATCTCTTGGTTTAATTGAAATATGCTTTTTATCCAAAGGCAAATCCATGTTTTCCTGCAATTCATTCATAACCATAAAATTCCCCTTTTTATTACATACTGGAACAATCAAACCGTTGTCGATATGAGGATATGCCCAGGCACTTAATTCTTTTCCATTCGAATCAAAGAGGCTAAACCCGAATAATTCAGCGTTAGGAGAATAAGCATATCCCCCCGCAAAAAAAGAAACATTCTTTTTACATATTGCTATATTATTCCCATCACCATCTATTTCATACGTATCAATAAAACCATCATTATATCCCTTTGAATCTTTACAGTTATTCACTACAAATTCATCAAGCATTTTTTGTGGAAGGGGGTAGGGTTTTTCTGTTTCCATTTTTTCTGCATCAATATTCTGGAAAATTAACAGGTAATAAGTTTTACCATCATCTCCAGTCATTTCATTATAAATTAATGCTTCTACTAAATTTTTTTTTATATTTTCTTTCATGGTACAAAATGAAGAATTAAAATCAACAGCATACTGTTCTTCCCTATGTACAAAATCAGTTTTCCCAATTTCCAATTTCGAAAAAACAACTTTTATATCCTTTATTTTTTCTCCCGATTTATTATAAACATAAGTTGTTAATAGTACATATTTATTGGCGTTTACAATCAAATTAAGCGGACGGGCAAATTCATATTTATTATTTACATAATCAAAATTCGATTTATTTATCTCCTTATGGTCTGGAGAATACCAATGAATTTCATAGTTGCCGGCAATAACATCTTTATTTAAATTTCCATATTTAATAATTGCATAATAATCTGAATTTTCATCTTTACTGATAAAATAAAATGGGCTATCCTCTCCATTTTCACTTCTAGGATTATTACCTGCAAACCCTTCTCTGTTAATCGAAAACAATAATTCCTCCTCTTCTATTTCAGCTGTATTTGCATTTATAATCACCCTGAATAATGCACATTCCCCTTTATTTGAAGTTTTATTGTCTTTAATAAATAAAACTATGTTTCCCTTTATTTCACAGGTTTTCAAAATATCCACAGAAGGATCCGGAGGCGCAAAAGCACGGCTAAAATCAACTTTTTTAAAGCTAATTTCTTTTTGTATTATTTGATGATGCTTGGAATTAAAAATTGTAAATACAAGTGTTTTCTTACTCTTGTCGTTCAAAGCAAATACGGTATTCCCATTTTTCATCAACAATTCCGGAAACCCAATATCTCCTTGTAATGGTTGGCTTATGTCAGTCTTAAATGTTTGAGAAGTAAGATTGGTGTTTATTGCAATTAATAATATGAAAAATGTAATTCGATTCAAACTTGTGCTGTTGGTTGCCCAAAAGTAGAAAAATTTTGAAGAACCGCAACAGTTCATAGAACAAAAAGCATTATTCATTTATTGCAATTAGTATTTAATATGACAAAAATCATACTTTCAGCATTTACCAAAAAGCTGTCTTTTTAGATTAAGTACAAAAGAAAATTAAATTTTGTTTAGGGCTCTGTATAAATGCATAAACTCAATTTTCAAGATTAAATCCACTAAGCAATAATAAAATTCTTAAAAGAAATTCAAAGATAAAATCCTTATCTTTATCAAAAAATATTTATGAATAAATTTGTCAACCTTACTATTATTGCTTCCCTAATAAGCATACATTCAATTACTGCACAGACAAAAGCATCTCAATATCATCTTGAAAATAAATTTTCGGCAGAAGGCGATGGAGGCTGGGATTATCTTACAGTGGACGAAAATGCAGGACGATTATATATTTCGCATGGAACAATAGTTCAGGTGATGGATACAAAAGAGGGAAAGATAATCGGCACTATAAAAGATTTAAAAGGAGTGCATGGAATTGCATTGGCAGAAAATTTGAATAAAGGTTTTATTACAAGTGGAAGAGATTCAACTGTTGTTGTGTTTGATTTAAAAACATCTGCAACTATTGAAAAGATAAGTATTCATGGTCAAAATCCTGATGCCATACTATATGATAATTTCACTCAACGAATATTTACATTCAATGGAAGAAGCAATGACGCAACCGTAATTGATGCTAAAACTAACAAAATTATCGGCACAATTGTTTTGGGAAGTAAGCCCGAATTTGCAGTTACCAATGGGAAAGGGAAGATTTTTGTTAATATGGAAGATACTTCGATGATATATATGATTAATCCTGCAACAATGAAAGTGGAACAACAATGGACATTGAAGGATGGCAAAGAACCTTCAGGATTGGCTATTGATAAGGTTAACAACAGATTGTTCAGTGTTTGTGATAATAAACTGATGATAGTGATGGATGCCGAAACTGGAAAAGTAATTGCATCCTTACCTATCGGTGAACATGTGGATGGCTGTGGATTTGATGCTGAATTGAAACGTGCATTTAGCTCAAATGGTGATGGAACATTAACTGTAATTCAAGAAGTAGATGCTAATACTTTTAAAGTTCTTGAAAATGTGCCGACACAAAAAGGCGCAAGAACAATTTCAGTAAATAGTAAAACGCATCATATATATTTGCCAACTGCTGAATATGGCGAAACACCAAAACCTACTGCTGAAAACCCTCGTCCACGACCTTCACTAAAACCAAATTCATTTGTAATATTGGATGTGGCACCGGTAAAATAAATTAAGTATTCCATAATGTCTTTTTATGATTTAGATAAAGAGGAAAGAAATAAACTGGTTTCAACAATCAATCAAAAAATCCTTTCTGATATTGAAATATCTTCCGATAAGAAAATAATATCTTACTTCTCCTATGAAGATACTTATATCCGTAAAACAGCTTATTTGGCTATCGGAAAAATATATAGAGCCAATCCTAAATTAAGAAATGATATTTTAAATTTATTAGCAAAGTTATTTAAATCGGAAAATGAAAAAATTCGGCAGACGGTAATTAATGCTGCCGGAGAAATAGGAATCATTGATTTTAATCCGATAGAAAAATTAATGGAACTTGGACTTTTTGATGAACATCATTCAGTAAGAAATGCTGTTATAGGTTCAATAAAAAAGATGAGTGAAAAGAATCCAGGACCTACTATTGCCTTTGCTCACAGGTTTCTTCATCACGAAGATTATGAAATAAGAAGAGAAATTTGTCATGGTATAGAATTAAGAGGACGGACGCATCCGCAGGATATATTGCCTTTGCTTAAAGAATTGCAGCACGATAAGAAACCAAGGGTGAGGAATACATTGATTCATGTCCTTGGACAGATTGCTTATAAAAAGGGCTGCCTGGCAACAGTTATAGCAGATTTAAAAACCTGGGAAAACAAAGAGTTGGTTCAGAAAGCTTTGGCAGAGATTATAGATGTACATGAGAGATATAAAAACTTTTCGGTACTTACACAGACTCAAGCCATTGATTTTATTGAAAAGAATTTTCCTTAATCATAATGTAAGTAATTTACAATTCTTATTTTTCTTATCTTCGTTCTCCTTTTAAAAAACAATTATGAATTCACTGACAAAACTTACCGCAATATCACCTATTGACGGACGTTATAGAAACACGACAGAAAAACTTGCCGACTATTTTTCTGAATCTGCGTTGATAAATTACCGTGTTCTTGTAGAGATTGAATATTTTATTGCATTGTGTGAATTGCCATTGCCTCAGCTTAAAACAGTTGACCATTCAGTGTTTTCGGCGCTCAGGAATATTTATGAAAACTTTACCGAAGAGGATGCTCAACAAATAAAAGACATTGAAAAGACAACAAATCATGATGTGAAAGCTGTTGAATATTTTCTCAAAGAAAAGTTTGATGCTCTCGAACTCAACGAACAAAAAGAGTTTATTCATTTTGGATTAACCTCTCAGGATATTAATAATACTGCAATTCCTTTGTCAATAATGAATGCAACTAAGGAAAGTATATTACCTGAATTACAGGAAATAGTAAAGATTTTAATAACCTTAGGTGAAGATTGGAAATCAATACCAATGCTTGCAAGAACTCATGGACAACCTGCTTCGCCAACAAGATTAGGAAAAGAGATTGAAGTATTTGCAGCTCGGTTGGAAAGCCAGATAAAGCAATTAAAAGCAGTGCCTTTCAGTGCGAAGTTTGGAGGGGCTACCGGAAATATGAATGCCCATCATGTTGCTTATCCTGAAATTGACTGGCTTGCCTTTGCCACCAATTTTGTAAACGTAACCCTTGATTTACATCGTTCTTATCCTACCACGCAAATTGAACATTACGATAATTTTGCTGCCTATTGTGATGCTTTAAAACGAATAAATACTATTCTCATTGATTTGAACAGAGATGTATGGCAATATATTTCGATGGACTATTTTAAACAAAAAATAAAAGAAGGCGAGATTGGTTCATCTGCAATGCCGCATAAAGTAAACCCTATTGATTTTGAAAACTCGGAAGGAAACTTAGGAATTGCTAATGCGTTGTTCGAACATTTTTCAGCCAAACTTCCTATCTCCCGTTTGCAAAGAGACTTAACGGATTCAACTGTTTTACGCAATGTGGGTGTGCCATTGGCACATAGTTTAATTGCATATTCGTCATTAAAAAAAGGGTTGAATAAATTAATATTAAATGAAGAAGCATTAAAAAAAGACTTGGATAATAACTGGGCTGTGGTGGCAGAAGCTATACAAACAGTGCTTCGCAGAGAAGGATATTCAAAACCTTATGAAGCATTAAAAGAACTTACACGAACCAACGCCCACATAACAAAAGAAAGTATTGCTGCTTTTATTGATACTTTAAAAGTAAACGATGCAATTAAAACCGAATTAAAAATGATTTCGCCAGGTAATTATACAGGAATATAAAATATGAATACACTTAAAATAATTTCAATTGCAATAATTTCTTCGTTGGTTTTTTCATGTAATAACAAAACTAATAAACAAAGCAATTCAGTACCGGCAAAGGATTCGGTAGCACCGCTTGTTAAAGAAAACTTTCCGAAAGGAGAAGTTATTGAAAATGTAATTTGCAAAAGTGATGCATCACAGAGCTATGCAATGTATCTTCCCAAAAATTATTCTACAGAGAAAACGTTTCCTGTAGTTTATGCTTTCGATGCGCATGGGACAGGCAAATTGCCGGTATCGAAATATAAAGATTTAGCCGAAAGATACGGTTACGTACTAATAGGTTCCAACAATTCGAAGAATGGTAATGCATGGGAGGAATCTGAGAGTATTGCTGAGAAATTATTTGCGGATGCTCAAAATCGTTTGTCGATAAATACACAACGGATTTATTTATTAGGATTTTCGGGAGGTGCACGTGTTGTTAATGGCATAACTATTACTAATGGGGCAATAGAAGGAGTGATTTGTTGCGGGGCTGCTGCTCCAGGGAAAAACAGTGTTAACCCAAGAAACAATTATACATGGATGGGCATTGCCGGAACTGAAGATTTCAATTATACTGAAATGCGTAAATACGATATGGTTGATTTGGCTGGTCATGCGGTGAAACATGGGCTAATTACTTTTGATGGCAAACATGAATGGTGCCCTATAGAAGTTATGGATGAAGCTTTCTGGTGGCTTGAGTTATGTGAAATGCGTAAAAATTTGTCATTGAAAAATGATACATTGATTAAGAAAAAAATTACGCCTGACATCAAACAGATTGAAACATATATGCAGCAAAAGAAAGTGTATGATGCGTTTCAACTCTGCAAAAAAACAATTAATTTTTATGATGGACTTACTGATTTAACGTATTGTTTCAAAACTTTTAAAGACTTGCATACCAATGCGGACCTCGATAAAGCATTGAAAGCAGAAGAAGTGTTGTGGGCAAATGAAGATAAACTTAAACAATTTTATATGAGTGGATTTCAATCAACGGATTTTGAAAAGTGGAAAAGAGAAATCGGAGGATTGAATCAAAAAATAAAGAATGAAAAAGATAAAAATGCAATTCAAATGTATAAACGAGTACTCGGGTATTTGAGCCTTGCTGCTTACATGCAGGCAAGTGGCGCATTGAAACAGAATGCAATTCCTGCCGCTGATTATTTTTGTAAAATATATGTACTAGTTGACCCGACGAATAATGAAGCTTATTATTTAACTGCGAATGTGGCCGCAAAGCAAGGTAAAACAAACGAAGCAATCTCAGCTTTAAACCAATCAGTAAAAAATGGTTTTGAAGATTTGCCTCGTTTACAAACCGACAGTGCTTTTATTTCTTTGAAAGGAATGAAAGAGTTTGACGAGGTTGTTACAAAAATCGGAAAGGAAAAATAATTTCCTTTTTATCAACGAAAAATTTATTTACTTAATCCCAACCCGAAGCGAGAACATCGCAGAGATGCAATATTTTAACAGGATTGTTTTTTGTTTTTGCGTAACTCTGTAAGTGCATTAGGCAGGAAATGTCTGTAGATATAACATATTCAGCATTTGTTGCAGTAATGTTTTCCAGCTTTTGTTCAGCCATACTTATTGAAATCGGTTCGTCCTTTACTGCAAAACTTCCACCAAAACCGCAACATGTTTCTTTATCCTTCATTTCGCGAAGTTCGAGTCCGCGTACTTTTTCAAGTAGAATTCTCGGTTCAGGCTTTATTCCATTTTCACGAAGTGCCGAACAGGAATCGTGGTAAGTAGCAATTCCATCAAGTTTCGCGCCGAGGTCGATTATCTTTAAAACATTAACCATGAAGTCGGAAAATTCAAAAATGTTTTTCTGAATTTGCTTGCATTCATTATGTAATACAGAGTTATGAAACATCTCGGGATAATAGTTTTTAATCATCCCTACACAGGATGCAGATGGACAAACAATATAACGGTCGTTTTGAAACTCACGGATAAATTTTTCGCCTACGGATTTGCAATCATCCCAGTAACCGGCATTAAAAGCAGGTTGTCCGCAACAGGTTTGTTCAGGATTATAATTTACTCCACATCCCACCTTTTCCAAAATCTTAACCATATTAAATCCTGTGTCGGGATAAATCTGGTCAATAAAACAAGGAATAAAAATATCTACAATCATTCTAAAAGGTATATCAAATTTTCGCGAAATTACTAATCTTTATTTGTAAATTTAGCTAACATTTTTTGTTTTAGGAATAGTAAGCAAAACTAAAAAACCTACTATAAAGAAAGTGATTAAAGCTAACACGGAATTCCGCATGCCTCCTGTAATTCCTTCTATAGCTCCAAAAGAAAGCATCCCAATTACAATGCCTATTTTTTCGCATACATCAAAGAAACTGAAATACGAGGCATGGTCTTCTGTTTCGGGTAATAGTTTTGAATAAGTAGAGCGCGATAATGACTGCACTCCGCCCATAACAAGCCCAACCAAACAGGCAATAAGATAAAACCCATTAGGTGTGTAAACAAATGCATAAGTGCCGACACAAATACCTATCCATATAAATAGTGAAACACCCAGACTTTTTATATTTCCTATTTTCTTTGAAAGGCGCGAAAACAAAAACGAACCTAGGATTCCTACAAATTGAATTAGTAAAACACTTACAATTAAATTCCCGTCATCAAGACCAATAATTTCTTTTTTTGCAAACTGAACTGCCATAAGCATTACTGTTTGTACTCCCATACTATAAATAAAAAATGCAATTAGATATCTTTTTAATTGTTTAATATGTTTTAATTCCAACCATACTTTTTTTAATTCCCTGAAACCTTTGAAAACAATATTTCCTTCGGAAGAGTGAATATTTGTTGTGTTTGGAAGTCTTGCAAAAGTAATCTGTGCAAATCCTATCCACCAAACCGCAACGGAAATAAATGAATAGGCAGGATTCATATTAAATACTTTTATTAAAATAAGATTAATGATTAATAATAACGAACTACCAAAATAACCCATTCCAAAACCTTTTGCACTGACTTTATCATGATCTTTCGGCTCTGCAATTTCCGGAAGATAAGCATTGTAAAAAACCAAACTTCCCCAAAAACCTACACTGGCAAGCAAAATAGAAAGCATTCCGAATCCTAAATGATCTTTGCTGAAAAAGAATAATGATGCGCAGGATAATGAACCAAGCCAGCAAAAGAATTGCATAAATCTTTTTTTGCAAACTGAACTGCCATAAGCATTACTGTTTGTACTCCCATACTATAAATAAAAAATGCAATTAGATATCTTTTTAATTGTTTAATATGT
>CAIQBY010000302.1 GCA_903870175.1 uncultured Bacteroidota bacterium | reverse complement strand
TGATTGCTTTCATATATTATTCGTTTGTTTCAAGAGGAATTATTAATTTCACTTTAGTTCCGGAAGGCACTCCATTTTCATATAAATCAACTATCTCAGCGTATATATTACTTTTCAAGCTTGAATTTAAAATATCCAGTCTTTCCTGCGTAATACTCATCCCCATTGATTTATGCTGTTGCTGAACCCTGTTCTTTTTGTATTCTACTGACTTAGTACGACCAATTCCATTGTCTTCTATCGTACATTCAATAGTATCTTCATGCCTCTGTAAAGTTATGGATATTTTTCCAATTCCTTCTTTTGGAAGTAATCCATGTATAATGGCATTTTCAACATAAGGCTGAATTAACATCGAAGGAATCCTGTCATAATTTGCATCTATAGTCTTATCAATATAAATATGATATTCGAATTTTTTATCAAAACGCATTACTTCCAGTTCAAGATATAATTCCAAAGCATTTAATTCTTCAGCTACTGGAATTAATTGTTGCTTCGAATTGTCCATTATCTTTCGCATTAATTTAGCGAACTTGGATAAATATTTCAATGCTGCATCAGTATCATTACTCGAAATATAATCCTGAATGGAAGACATAGTATTAAAAATAAAATGAGGATTCATTTGAGCTCGTAGTGCCTGAGATTCAATGTTTGCAATCTTTTTATTGAGTTCTGTTTTTTGTTTCTCTTTATTTTTAATCTGGCGGATACGATAACGAATCGAAAAAATCAATAGAAATAAAATAAGGAATATCAACGAAACATAAAACTGCCAAGTTTTCCAGTAGGGACGATTAATTGTAAAGGTAAAACTTGCCGGAGATGTATTCCATAAATTTTCATTGTTTGAACTGATAACTTTAAATGTATAAGTGCCGGGAGGAAGGTTCGAATAGGTTGCCAGTCTTTCCTTTGAAGGTGGCGACCAGTTTTTTTCAAACCCTTCTAAAATATATTTATACTTTACTTTGCCGGGGTTAGTGAGGCATATTCCTGAAAAGTTAAACGTAATATTATTATCGCGATATGATAAATGAATTTTATCGGTTAGTACTGTATCGTTGTAAAACAAACTGAATCCTGTAATACTTATTTTTGATTCTACCTTGTTTTCAATGTATTCATTTGGGTCATATTTTATTAAGCCGTAAACAGTGCCAAACCATATTGCGCCGTCTTTATCCACCCAGCTTCCATTATTACACTCAACACCTGTAAACCCTTCCTGCTTGCCGAAAGGAATTATATTCTTCTCTCCTTTCTTTTTATATTCCGCAATATTTATCTGGTTCAAACCTTGATTTGTTCCTGCCCAAATTTCATTTTGTCCTTTCACAAATGTTAATGAATAAACCAAATCAGAACTCATTCCATCTGATTGATTAAAATTCACCGGTTTCTTTTCTGGTGCATTTGGATTATACACCCAGACGCCATCCAGGCAGCCGAAATATAGGTTTCCTTCATTGTCTATCAAAGATGCAAGATAAGAGTCGTTTTTAAATCCCAATTGTTCACTGCATTCAGTAAACGTTTTGCCATCGTATTTGACTAAACCGCCCAGATATGTTCCAATCCAAAGGTTTCCTTGTTTATCTTCTACAAAAGTCCAGACTTGATTATTTTCATTTAGACTATTAAAGGTATAACGAATAAATACTTTCCCATCATATTTGAATACTTCATTGTTACCTCCTATCCAGATATTATTTTTTGAATCCTTATAAATTACATTTGTTTTGTTTTTAAAAGCACTTGAAGTATCTTTATTCTTAAGAAATTTTGTTCCGTCAAATGTTTCTAAACCTGCATCTGTGGCTAACCATAATACACCGAGACTAAATTCATAAATGGAAGAAATCTGTTTTGTTTCACTATTATTTGTTTCGCCACACTGATTAAATCCTTTGCCATCAAACTTGTACAATCCACCTTGCGAACCAACCCATAAATTATTCTTTGAATCACGAAGTATGCCGTGAATAAAATTATTTGTCAACCCATCCTGTATGCCATAACTAATAAAAGGATTGCCTCTGTATTTAAATAAACCGGCATAAGTTCCTATCCACAAATTGTTTTCATAATCCTTATAAAAGCAATTAATAATATTGCTGTTCTGGTCTCTTCGGATTGGAAAACTCGAAAAAGTGGTACGATTGAATTTTACCAAACCCTTATCAGTACCTATCCAGATAATATCTTTAGCATCTACAATTATCGCTTTAATGTCATCTTCTTTACTTCCTTTTCCTAAGGAGTAATTAGTAAAAGTATTTTCCTTGAACTTGCATAAACCATTAGCTGTCGCTATCCAGATATTATTTTCAGCATCCTGCGCAACCCCATTAATAACATTGCTTTTAAGCCCATCCGAAATAGTATAATTTCTGAATTCTTTTCCATCCGAAACACTTAGTCCGTCTTTTGTTCCTATCCAGATATTGCCTTTATTGTCCTGAAAAAAACAGGTGATTTCATTGTTTACTAAACCATCTTTGGTTGAATAGTTGAAAAACTTCCCATTGGAAATTTTAATTATTCCCTTTACAGTGCCGAACCACAAATCGCCATTTGCGTCTTTAAAAGATGAAGTAATGGAATTGCTTATAAGTCCGTCCTTAATAGTATACCCTGTAAACTTTTCACCATCATATTTATTAATTCCTGAAATAGTACCTATCCAGAGATTGCCTTTATTATCTTCAACAATAGAAGTAACAAGGTGATTTAATAATCCATCTTTCGGGGAATAATTTGTAAAAAC
>CAIQBY010000301.1 GCA_903870175.1 uncultured Bacteroidota bacterium | reverse complement strand
ATTAACGCGTGACCTGAGACGGGACTAACTTTTATCCTCTTCTACTATGGTCTTAATACACAAATTCTTTAAATAAAGCAAGCTCCTCAACCAATCAACAAATCCGTATCACTAAAATTTTGCGCTTGTTTCAATTCCTTTAGCGTAGAGATAATATCTGGAATACTTGTAACTTTTCCAACTGGTGCAGGGCTAAGGTTTGCCTGAACTGTTCCATCGGCAACAGTAAGTAGATGACTGTGCCCATCTATAAAACCTGGTAATAAGGTAGCCCCTTTCAAGTCAGTCATAATAGTGCTATCACTTTTAAACTGTTCTGCTTCTTTTTTGGCGCCAATAAATATGATTTTGCCATTTTTTATGGCAATTGATTCTGCATACTTAGGGGCATCACCATCCATAGTAATGATATCACCGCCATAATAAATGATGTCGGCAGAATTCAAATTATTTTTTATTGTTTGATTGCAACCTGTTAAAAGAAAAAAAACAATAGTGGGGATTAGGTAAAAATGTTTTTTCATGATTTATTTAATAATAATTAAAGTTTAGTACCTGGGTGTTAGTTACATTATTGTAGACCAGAACTAGATATGAATTTATAATTTAAAATTGATTTTTAGCATGCCGCCATCTTTTCAATTAATCATTATTATATTATTTAGAACCAAATCAAAATCAGATGACTTATGAAACAAATTGACTGTGAAGCATCCCAGCAGCAATAACACATGTAGCAAATCAGTCACCTACAAATATTTTAAATTAACTAACTGATTATCAATACGATTTGATGGATTGAAAAGAATAAGAGTTTCCTAAACACTAGATCTAAGTTCAATTCGAGAAGAATGAAAGCTTCTTCAATTAATCAATATTATTAATCAGGCAAGAATTTATAACAATCAGGGTATCTGAATTTATTAAGCTGGGTTTATGAAAAGTAGTGTTTACCAGTTGTGCATGTGAAGATGTATAAGCAACAAGAACAAAAAGAAATAAAATACTTAGGTCATTAAATTTCAGTTATTTTACCATAATAAATACCCCCACTATGAATTCTAAAATGACTTATGGAGAATATACTAAGTCTTACATCACTGACGTACCAGCGGACCCGAACAGCGAAGAAGCGCTAAATTATAAAAAAACCATCCCACAATTTCCAGAAGAAGCTGTTTACATCTATTCTTTTAAGTCACACAAAATGATCTATTCCAGCGGTTGGGAAGAATTGTTGGGATATAAGGATGATGAGATTAATATAATTATTATTACGAGTATTACCACTCAGGAATTTGCTGCTTTTTCGAACGAATTGAATGATAAAGCTTTGATGTTTATCCAATCCAAAACCGAAGACCTGGAAAAATATAGTTTTACGATCGAGCTAAAAAAATTACATAAAAACGGCACTGAAGTACCGTTGATTTCCAGGGTTGGAGTGTTTAGCTCGGAAAATGGGAGGATCACTGAAATCATAGGCCGCTCTCAAATTAATCGTAGTAT